>JAYVTW010000095.1:0-3356 GCA_043788445.1 Methylophilaceae bacterium | reverse complement strand
CAAGGTGAAGTCACCGTACGCCTTTCAAAAGGTGATCGCATAGTAAATGGTCAAGGTGCAGATACGGATATTGTGATTGCTTCAGCAAAAGCTTATTTGAACGGCTTGAACAAGTTGCACTCAAAATCTGTGAAAGTAAATCCACAAGTTTAGTCTTAGCTGAAAAAACGAACTGTAGCAAAACAAGTATTAAATGAAATAGTGGGCGGGTTTAAAATCCCGCCCTTTTATTTCAATCCATACAAATATACTGAATTAAAATGAATAAAAAAAAGCAAAGATTACTGATAGTTGTTGCTTTGTTCTCCACCTATTTTATATGGGGTTCAACCTACTTCGCCATACGCCTAGGCATAGAAAGCTTTCCGCCATTTTTAATGGCGGGTACACGCTTTGCCTTAGCTGGATTAATTTTATATGGGGTAATGCGCTATTTAGGTAGCTTGAATCCTACCTTACAACAATGGCGCAGTTCTCTGATTATTGGCATTATGTTGCCTGCATTAGGAAATGGCACCGTGTGTTACGTCCAACAAACTGTTTCATCTAGTTTGGCTGCACTATCAATAGCTACTGTGCCGATTTGGATGGCAGGCTTCTCGGCGCTCTGGGGTCATAACCCTAGCAAGCAAGAATGGCTGGGCATTACTATTGGCTTTGTTGGCATTGTATTACTTAATTTAAGTGGTAGCTTGCATGGCGATGTTAAAAGTACATTATTGCTAATGTTTGCAGCGGCGACTTGGGCTTATGGCTCAGTGTGGAGTAAACACTTGACTATGCCACAAGGTTTAATGGCAAGTGCAACGCAAATGTTATGCGGTGGCCTAGTCTTGTTAGTTTTTAGTACAATCCAGCATGAGGTCTGGCCTGACCATATCAGCACAATATCTTGGCTCGCCATGTTGTTTTTAGTGTTGCTAGGCTCTATAGTAGCTTATAGTGCTTATCAATATTTACTCAAAACGGTTCGGCCACTGGTCGCCACGAGCAATACTTTTGTTAATCCAATTGTAGCATTTTCACTGGGCATAGGCTTGCTAAGTGAGCAAGTTACCCATGTAGAATTTATTGCACTTGCAGTAATTTTAGCAGGTGTTTTTTTAGTGTTGTCTTACACCGAAGAAGAAGTGGAGAAATCCGTTTGAACAATGTCGCAACAAAACAAAATTTAGCAATATTTGATCTAGACAATACGTTACTAGCAGGTGATAGTGATTTTCAATGGGGGCAGTTTTTAATTGGTGAAGGCCTGCTCAGTCGAGAAGAGCATCACGACCGTAACGTGCAGTTTTATGAAGACTATAAGCACGGTAAATTAGACATTGTGGCGTTTTTGGCATTTCAACTGAAACATTTGTCAGAACACAAACGTGCATTTTTAGATAAATTACATATTAAATACATGGAAAAAGTCATCCGGCCGATGATTACTAACAAAGCGCGTGCATTAGTTAAACAGCATCAAATCGCTGGTGATTTATTAATGATTATCACCGCCACTAACAGCTTCATTACCACGCCAATCGCTACTGAGTTTGGTATCACTTACTTAATTGGCACTGATCCAGAACAAAAAGACGGTGAATTTACCGGCGGCGTTACTGGCGTGCCGAGTTTTCAAGAAGGTAAAGTAACCAGACTCCATCAATGGCTAAAAGAGCGTGACGAGAAACTAAGTGATTTTGCTGTGAGTTACTTTTATAGCGACTCACAAAACGACTTACCATTAATGAAGTTGGTAACTAACCCAGTAGCCGTTGATGCTGATCCAACGTTAACCGCTTATGCTAAAGAACATGACTGGCCAATCATCAGTTTAAGATAGAAAGTCACTGAGATAATTGCTAAGTTAAAACATGCTTCAACTTAGCAATTCTTATTTACTTTACCCGCGATGCAAAACAATCTCTAAAACAAACTTACTGCCAACATAAGCTAATAGCAATAGTATAAAACCTACGAGCACCCAGCGAATGGCTTTGCGCCCACGCCAGCCATAAGAAAATCGACCAACCAACAAACCGCCATAAATTAGCCATGAGGCGATAGAGAAAATTATTTTATGAGTAAACTGCATTGGTTTACCAAAAATCTCTTCTGAAAACAACATGCCACTAATTAAGGTAAAAGTCAGCAACACAAAACCCAAACCAATAACTTTAAATAATAAATCCTCCATTACCATCAACGGCGGAAAGCTAGGTAACTTAATTAAACTGGTCTTGCGATGTAAATTACGCTCCGCAATCAGCATGAGCAAAGCGTGCAATGCCGCAAACGTAAATAAACTATAAGCCAAAATAGCAATCACAATATGTACTACAAATAATGTAGATAATGAATCAGATAAATAATGATTTTCTACAAAAAAGATAGGTAATACAGCAAAAAATGCGGC
Organism: Methylophilaceae bacterium; assembly: GCA_043788445.1. GTDB lineage: Bacteria > Pseudomonadota > Gammaproteobacteria > Burkholderiales > Methylophilaceae > JACMMS01. Next base: position 955 of record JAYVTW010000095.1, on the reverse strand, counting down.
TGGTGGTAGCACAAAAGCTTGCAAACTTTGTAAATGGTGTTTGATATTGGCGAGCCAGTAAATTAGAAGAGTCAGCCAGAATATAAGAGATAAAGCATTGTAAAAACCAAGATTCAAACCATGGCTTATTACACTGTCATAAAGCAAACCACCATGCAAAATTAAGCCCAAAGCAATCATTGCGCTGTGAAGCTTTAGGTTATGTTCCGATGTTGGTTTGGTTGCGTACCAAAAATCAAAAGCGACCGCTATGTAAATAAAGGCAACCACTAAGTATGGGATGTATGAATGCATGAAGTAATTATCGTACAAAATTTGCTGTATGCAAAATACATCGCTTAAAAGGGTGTCGTTTCAAGCACGCTGATTTAAAAAAATGCGTTAAAATAACGTTAAGTTGAATATGAAATTTTAAGAAAGCACACATCATGCTAGAAAACTTAACCGGACGATTACAAGGCGTTATCAAGAACCTGCGTGGCCAAGCGCGGATGACAGAAGAGAATATAGCAGAGGCTATGCGTGAAGTGCGCATGGCGCTGTTAGAGGCCGATGTAGCCTTGCCGGTGGTAAAGGAGTTTATTACCAACGTTAAAGCTCGTGCACAAGGCCAGGAGGTTTTGCAAAGCTTAACACCAGGTCAAGCAGTGATTCAAGTGGTGCATGACGAACTTACCGCGTTAATGGGCAAGGTGAATGTTGGCTTAAACTTGGCTGTTGTGGCTCCTGCGATTTTCTTAATGGCCGGCTTGCAGGGCTCAGGTAAAACCACCACGTCTGCCAAGTTAGCCAAATTACTAAAAGAACAAAAAAAGAAAGTCCTACTCGCCAGTGCAGATATTTATCGACCGGCAGCTATTGAGCAGTTAAAAACCTTGGCAAATCAATTAGGGGTTGATTGCTTTGATAGCAATGCTAGCCAAAATCCATCTGACATTGCGGCGGCTACGTTAGA
>JAYVTW010000094.1:0-14594 GCA_043788445.1 Methylophilaceae bacterium | reverse complement strand
TAGTACTAAAAGCAACTAACCCAGCGGCAATGACTGCAGAGGTGACGGTTTGTTCTCCAGTACCATATTGGTTCAAATCAATAAAATAACCTTTCTTAGCTGAGCCAGGAAGAATATTAGCAGCAGTACAACTTGGATCTGAACTAAGGCTATTCATTAAAGTGACATCATCAAGGTTTGTTAAATCTGTGGTGGCGAGATTGTCTCGATACACATAAAAACGATTCACTACGCTGGCATAGGGGTATTGACTTTGTAAAGGATGCTCACGATCGCCAGTACCTACGGCAAGATACACTTGCTTATTAGGCGCTAATAATAATGCAGGTGGATAGAAAAACTTCCTACCTGAACCATTTGTATAGGCAATACGATTAATTGTCCATCTAGTAGGGCCTGCAGAATCAAAGTTAATGCGATAGATATTCCCTCCTGTGTCAGTAGCATAGGCATAGTCGACGACACCTGGGGTGGCTACAGCAATCAATGAAACATCAGCCGGTACACTTCGTAGTGTACTAAATGATTTAATTATTGCGCCAGTATCCGCATCAATAATATATATCCCTGCTCCCTTAGGGCTTGCACAGATTGGAGACGGTGTGTTTGCATCTTCACATCCATCGTAACCGCCACCAACAATAATGGCAGCCCCACTGTAACCAAGTAACTTAGAGGCCACTGCGGGTATAGACCAAGTTTGTCCTAAACCACTCATCCCGGATGTGCAACCTGTATCATCACCTATTTTAGGGCAGCCCACCTTCCATTTAGATGTTGGTACAGAAGGATTAGTGACATCAAAACTATAAATCATCCTACCTCCCCTACGCATAGTTGGGTAGATCCAAACTTTAGTATTATCTGCATTTTGATAAACACCCGTTGTTCCGTCAAAGAAATAATCTTTAGGGATTGGTGTTGGTACTATCCCAGTAGGTAAATTCGGATAATTAATAATAGGACTATTGGTCTGTAAACGGTTGAACTTAGATAAATTTTCAGGCGCAACAAAAGACCATAGTTCCTTACCTGAAGATGTATCTACTGCACGAAACATCCCATCATTGGCACCGTAGTAAACAATGACTCCAAATGAGCTACCATAATCAATAGGCAGAGGTCTCGAATGGATGACATCTCCATGAATAGAAGGCCTTGTTAATGCAGAAGGAGCTGTACGACCCGTATATTCTGCATTCACATCTCGACCTGAAACATAATCCACTGTTGACTGGGGTAAACCAGTTGTTGTTGCATTAAAAGTTACTAGCGCCCCGCCAGCAAGGGATTGTGTGTATATATTCCTATTCACAGCCCAGGATGGTGTGGTATTAGTAGTTGGTGGATTATTACCTTTACGAAGAACTTCAGCAACCCCACCCTTTTCTACAATAGCTCCATCTGGAGCATCTGAAAATTTGTCAAAAGATGAAGTCGCACAGTTACTAACAGGACTTGGCGTTTCCACTACATTATTCCAGTAAGCACCTGAATCTGTCGTCCAGAAACTGGTTGCGCATCCTGTAATAAAACCAGTTAAAGGGTTAATTGCTGGTGATCCTACACTGTCACCGATTGTCACACTACTTCCATTGGTAATTAGTTGGTATTGTTTTAGATTGCCCATCCATCTTGGCTTAGCATCTGGATCAGGACGAAACACAGGAATAAATATTTGATTCTTATTTTGAGAGCGATTAGTCGTATTAATTGGTAAACTTGCAGAGGCAAAGGTTGAATTTACTGATTGAATTTCACCAAATATCTGCAGTAATTGAGTTGTTATTTGTTGTTGACTATTAGCATATTGCCAAGTTCCTCCACCCTGTTTAGCCTCAGACTGTAAAATTTCGGTATAACCTGCATCAGAGTTGCCAGGTGATGCAGCGTCAATAACATAAGTGACAAGTTTTGTAGTGCTATTGCCATATAGGTAATGCGTCCATTCATCTCCCCAATAACCGCTGGTTGCAGCTATTGGTAATTCAGGCCCTACATTTAAACCTTCATAAGTTTGCTGACCCGCAACATCTTGCGGAGTAAATCCATTATTTGCTGCGATGTAGATGATATAGTTTTTCCCACAACTTGTTGCCACACTATCATACAAACTGTTTCCTGGGGCAAATGCAAAAGTAGATCTTATTCCTTGACCAAAAGCTGTACCTCCAGCATAGCTACCGTTATTTAAATTGGCATCTGCATTGGGATTTGGCGTTGCGCCAGAAAATCCGCCGGCATAAGGCGCTAAAGAAGCATAATATTTGTATATTTCATAAAATGCCTCTGGTTCATTTTTTGCTGCAGCATTCTCATTCATAGATCCTATTAATGCCAATATATTTTGTAATGCTTGACGGTTAGCTAGCACACTCATGTCTCTAGGTGCGAAACGAACATAGGCACCTTTAATTGGGCCAGGACTCCACATTGCCAGACCAACATCGAGTGGATTGCTCGTGTTAATACTATTTAAAACTGCACTAATAGCATTAAGCTTCCCAGTAAAAAGATCACCTGTAGAGTTATCTAACATAATCATTATTTTGGGAGAAACCGCGACCCCTCCCGATGAACCTACAAAGATGTCTGTATCATCAGCCATACTTGGCGATGCGAAGAGAACAAAAATAGCAGAAAAAATGATATTTCTTAAAATACTAAATATAGTCATGATATTCTTCTCAATAATTAAGGGCATTGTGAGGTGGCAGCTTGGCGCACTGCAGTACCTTGATTCAATTTATATTGCGCGTTAGTAACGACATCTGTAGCTTCAGCTTGTATGTCCCATAACTGATTTGCACATAGTGAATTAGAATTTACCGCACCAGAGGTTCCAAACTCCTGGGAAATCCCAATCAAACAACCTTCATCTTCTGGTTTTTTATAATCTAATGAACTATTTGAAATGATTTGTGATAACACACATTTTGGTGTAACCACCACCTTGATATCATTCGTACTGCCGCCATTGACAGATGCGTAAGTTGTCACAGATACATTTGGATTTTTAGTAAAATTTGAATTGCTAACTTTCTTTTCAATTTCACCTTGAGCAGCATAAAGCGTTTGATTGCGTTGCTGCATATTACCTACAACCTGCAAATTTCCTGTGCCAAGTTTGAATGATGTTATGGCCAGTAAAGTAATTAATATCAACATGATAAGACTTACCAATAAAGTAACGCCTTTTTGCTTAAATAACTTCATTGTGTATTATTCCTACTAGCAATATTGATTGTCCGCACAACAGAATTGTAAGCATGCCTTTTGTAAGAATCGTTAAAGGGGCCATCTATATTGGCTGTTCCATCTGCCTTTAAACCCATTGAATAAGTTTTTGCACTGGTATATCCGTTTGTTATGGATGTATTACGCGCTAATATGTATATTTTTTCAGCAACTGAGTTCCTCCAATAATCAAGGCAAGTTTGACCTGTACATGCTAGGTAGCCGTCTGGATTAGCTGTAAAAATGGCAGGGATGCCAGTAATTGAAGTGTCAATACCATACTCTAATTGTAAATCCTCAATACCCTCAACTAAAGGAACAGTAGTAAATCCACCTACTCCAAGCTCAGCACGTTTTAGGGTAGGTATACCATCACCACTTTTATCGTTATTTGCAATGAAGTAGATATGTGTGCGGTATTGATAAATTGGGGCAATAGTTCCTGAAGAAGGGGTACAGTCATTTTTATGTTTTGTAAAATTGCTCATTGCGGTATCAAGAACATAGTAATCAGCACTATTGCTAGAAGACAATTCATTAGCATTGCTGCACTCGGACGCCTGAAAATATGGGTCGCCATTAACTTGCACGTCACACCCTAGATCACCTAAAGCGCATGTGTTTGCTCGGCGAATAACAACAATATCCGTACCAGTTTTAACATCGGCAAGACAAGATGGGACGACTGTTGCATTATCATAGCCTTGAACAGCTAACGGTAACGCAAGTTTTAATGTGGCTAAATCGTAAGCGCATGGATCAGGCTTCACAATTGGTGTTACTAAAGGGCGAGGGTCAAGACTTGCAAGATAACCAGCATTTTGTAGATCATCGGTAAGAATTTGCATTGCATAGCGTCCATTTTCAACCTGCTGGTTTGCACGTTCAATATCATTTCTAGTATTTAAATTTTTAATATAAATTGTACTAAGGCCCAGCATAATTAATAAACCCAAAGTTAAAGCAATCATCAATTCAATAATTGAAAAACCAGTCTGATTTCTTTTAATTTGAATAGTCATTATTGATTAAGATTAATAATTTTAAAAATAATATTATATGTATTTAGCATGACAGCGAGCCGATGGTAACCTTTGAAGAAATAACTCTGCGATATGCATCGTCTGCCCCATATAAACCTTGTCCACATAATGAATTAGGAATCGTCGTGTGTTGGAAACCTTGCCATGCAACTTCAACAAAATAAATTCCTGGAGTACATACTCCACCAGGAGTTAGGTTAGGAGCTTGTAGTTGCGTAATACAGCCGCGTGCGCCTGACATTGCTCCAACATTTACTGCCGATATTTGTTCACTTGCTCCTTTTAAAGCATTGCTCCATTCGCATATGCTTCTTGCTGGGCCTGGTGAACCTCCACAAACACTCAATTGACTATCTCCAGTTCCTATAGCACCTTGATTCAAAAAACTTGAAACCTGAGAGCGATTAAGATTTATCCGCTCAGTTATATCTTTTAATAAAAGAATTGCTTGAGCACGCTGATAAGACTCAAATTCTGCAAGCTGCATCTTACCTTGCAAACCTGCAAGGCCTAAAAGACCAAAAGCCAAAATAATAATCGTCACTAAGACCTCTAGTAAAGAAAATCCAATCTGCTTATTTCCAATTGATAATTTGGTTTTTAGCATGACGAAACCGCTTTTATATATGGGCGACCACTTAAATCTACAGATACGCATTGATAAAATTGAGTAGTGCCGCTGGTTGCTAAAATGACAAATACAGGAGGATTTCCACCTGCAACCCTACCAGATGGACGGTAAATTACATTGTTTGGGCCTGTAATAGTTGCATTAGTCACATCTTTTCGATCGTCTAGTACAACATTTAAAGAATTTTGCACCTGCCAACCGTTTATCCACTGATTAGTTTTTGGTAATACTGTTACATTTGCATTTTGAGTTATTGCTGCACTACGTGCTTTCAATAAGCTCTCAAATAATTCCGAGGCTACACTTTTCGAACGTTGATTCGCTAAAACATTAGAAAATGAAGGGAATGCAATAGCAGATAAAATACCTACGATAGAGATAACTACTAACATTTCAACCAAAGTAAAGCCTTCAACATGCATAGACTGAAATCTTTTGGAAGTACAACTTGTTAAAATTGAATAATCATTAGTTTTCATGAATTATTACCAAGATTTATTAGTAGACGTCTTAACGCCATTATTATCAATGCTAAGAGGTCCATCGGACACTTGATCACTGCCTGATTTTGGAGTGGCAGTAACTACAAACGTTGGGGGAGGGCCGGCGGTTGCTACTATAGTAATAGGGCTATAGTAGGCAAGAACATCATTTGGTGTTGTTAAACCGAGTGTAGCCAAGTCAGGCGCGTAACTTCTTGCATCAAGCAAGTATTGTTGTTGCTTCTGGGCTATATCCAACAAATGTGATTGTGCTGATGCGCGCCTCCCTTTTATCAAAGAGTTTTTATAAGAACTTATAGCTACCGAAGAGAGTATGCCAATTATTGCAACAACAATCATTAGCTCAATCAAAGTAAACGCCTGTTGATTACTTTTTACTTTTATAATATTGCTATTATTTCCCATGACATTCTCCTAAATAAGCATGTTAATAAAACAAAAAATTGAACGGTAGTGAAATCAGACAAATGGTCACTTTTAAACAATAAAAGGTGATTAAACTGATTCACTTAATCCAAAAACATCTAGTTTCTGCTCAAGAAAAAAGTTTCACACCATAAAGGATAGATTCAAGAATTTACTATATCCACATCCGTAAAGGAAATCATTAGGCTTTAAGAATAATTACCAACTCTTCATGTATTGAGTAAATTACTTAATTTCAATGCTAAAATATAGTTTTATACGGATGTAGTTATGAATTTAGAAAAAGTTTTTATTTTTTTTGGCATAACAATTATTTTATTAGCAAGTATTAATCTCTCTGCCTGTGGGACTAAAGGTCCGCTTTATTTACCCGAGCAACGCTACCCACAAGACACTAAATAAAATAGATTTAAAGAATACTTATTCTCCAATTAAGCATTTCACGTGAACTCATTTAATTATCAAAATGGCGTTTTAAACGTCGAAGACTTGCCTCTTAACACTATTGCTACTGAATTTGGCACGCCCTGTTACGTATACTCAAAAACTGCATTAATAAATGCTTTTGAGCAGTTTCAAGCTGGTTTAAAAGATACCAACCATTTGATTTGTTTTGCTGTTAAGTCTAACCCTAATCTTGCAATTTTGAATTTGTTTGCCAAGTTAGGTGCAGGTTTTGACATTGTTTCAGGTGGTGAATTAGCGCGTGTGTTAGCTGCTGGTGGCGACCCAACAAAAATTGTTTTTTCTGGTGTAGGTAAAACAGCCGATGAAATGCGTGCTGCACTAACTGCCAATATTTTTTGCTTTAATGTAGAGTCAGCCAGTGAGTTAATAAGACTCAATGAAGTTGCGGGTAGCATGAACAAAACCGCCCCTGTTTCATTGCGCGTTAATCCCAATGTGGATGCAAAGACGCATCCTTATATTTCTACCGGTCTTAAAAACAATAAATTTGGTGTGGCTTTCGAAGAGGCTTTTGCTTTGTACAAACAAGCTACGGCCATGTCCAACATTGATGTTCATGGTATTGATTGCCATATCGGCTCGCAAATTACTGAAGTTACCCCATTTATTGATGCGTTAGATCGTGTATTAGGGTTAGTGGATGAACTAGAAGCTGCTGGTATGCCTATTAAACATATTGATGTTGGCGGCGGTATTGGTATTTGCTATGCCAATGAAACACCACCTGCATTTAGCACTTATGCTGAGGCTATTTTGGCGAAAATTGGTAACCGCAATGTAAAGCTAGTATTTGAGCCAGGTCGTGCGTTAGTTGGTAATGCAGGGGTTTTGCTTACCAAAGTAGAGTATTTAAAACATGCCGAATCCAAGAATTTCGCCATTGTTGATGCGGCGATGAATGATTTAATGCGCCCTGCTTTATATGATGCTTTTCATGATATTTTGGCAGTAAACCCAAATAATATAAACTTAAAGACCTATGAAATCGTCGGTCCGGTTTGCGAAAGCGGTGATTTTTTAGGTCATGACCGTGAACTAAGTTTGCAACAAGACGACTTACTAGCCATTATGTCTGCAGGCGCCTACGGGATGAGCATGGCAAGCAACTATAACACCCGCCCACGCGCTGCTGAAGTGATGGTGAATGCCAATAAAGCACATTTAATTCGCCAGCGCGAACAGGTAAGCGAGTTGTTTTCGCTAGAAAAAATACTAGATTAACAACCACCTTATTTACCTTTAATAACCGTTAAATTAACCACAATGTTCTTGCGATAATCTTGATGCAAGCGTAAATTAATGTTTAGTGAATGTTTATTCACTAATTTACGATAGTTCATCTAATAATGGTTAAATGTTTTTAAGTGGAAATTAATGAAAAAGTTGCTGTTTGTGCTTTCTGTTATTACCGCTATATTTGCTTTAAATGTTATGCCAGTTGCGTTTGCCGATGAAGCTTTGCCAGAAATTGCACCCGTGAATGATGTTGTAGTTCCTTCATTAGATGCAACCAGTGATACTCAGTCAACGCAGGATGCTAATAAATAATTAGCCAAAGAAAATAATCTATAAAGTAAAAGGCGAAGATTTAATATTCGCCTTTTATATTGTATATTTATTGAGATTAATTGAAATTAATCAAATATCACTGTTTTATTTGCATATAGCAATATTCTATTCTCAATATGCCATCGCACCGCACGTGACAAGACGATACGCTCTAAATCTCGACCTTTTTGAATAAGATCCTCTACCTGATCACGATGCGAAATGCGGTCAATATCCTGCTCAATTATCGGGCCTTCATCTAATACTTCCGTCACATAATGGCTAGTTGCACCAATTAATTTAACACCTCGTTCAAACGCCCTATGATAAGGGCGCGCACCAATAAAAGCCGGTAAAAACGAATGATGGATATTGATAATACGTTGCGGATATCGCAATACAAACTCTGGTGACAAAATTTGCATATAACGCGCCAACACGATCAAATCAATTTTATAATCATCAAATAACTTAAATTGTGCGGCCTCGGCCTCGGCTTTATTGTCTTTACTCACCTTAATATGCTGGAAATCCACTCCATAAAATTCAGCTAGCTTTTGTGTATCAAGATGATTACTTATAATTAACGGAATTTCGCAACTTAACTCACCACTTTTGTAGCGGTGCAGCAAATCAGCCAAACAATGATCATATTGGGATACCATAATAGCCATGCGCGTTTTATGCTGTGATAATTTAAGCTGCCATTGCATATTAAAACGTGTGGCAATAGCTGCAAACTGCAACTCGAATTCAGCTTCGCTCAAATTAAACCCAGCTAAATCCCACTCCACACGCATTAAAAATAAGTTGTTTTCTGCATCCTGATGCTGGTCTGCATGTAGGATATTAGCATTGTGTTGATATAAAAAATCTGCAATCGCAGCTACCAAACCTCTGGTATCAGGGCAGTTAATTAATAAAGTAGCTGTATTTTTTGCGGTGATTACTTGTGTATTAAGCGCCATCGTGTGTACATTCATTTATACTTTAACTTTAGATTATACATGGCTAAGTGAACCCATAATAACAGGCAAATGTTTATCCCTTATAAAATTCAAACCATCACATAGCGATATATAACATTGAGCCAAGTTGTAATTTTATAGTTTGATTTATCATTAGGCACCTATCATGAGTTTTTTAGCACTAATTTTTGCACTCACTCTCAGCTATTACTTGCCGCATGGCAACGCAGATAAGCTTAAAAGTTTTTTCTTAATGACTGCAAATCGCCTCGTAATAAAGACCTCAGCATTGCAGAATAAACAGAACGATATCTCAGCTTGGTTGATTAGTGCTTTATTACCAAGTATCGTGATTGCCGTTATTTTCTATTTTTGCAATTACTTCTTGCCGGTACTCGGTTTACTAGTCAATGTCGTTGTGCTGTACTTCACACTAACTTTTAACGGCTTATTAGATAAACCTGCGCAAATTGTAACGGCGTTACGTGCTGATGATAACGAATCAGCCAATAATTTATTTCGCGAGTGGGTCACACATGACCACGAAACTAAAACCCAATTAAACAACACTACTATCGCACGCAAAAGTATAGAATTAAGCCTGCAACGTGGGCATTATCAATGGTTTGCGCCAATTTTCTGGTTTATTATATTCTCAGCCATAGGCCTAGGGGCAGCAGGTGTTGTACTCTACCGCCTCAGCGATATGCTGGCACAGCAACCAGTACAAGCTGATTTTCACACTTTAGCCAATAAAAATTCTATTTCCAAAAAAATATTTACTTTGTTGGATATGCCAGCTGCACACCTTACTGGGTGGGGTTTCGCTATTATGGGTGATTTTGAGGATGCGCTTTATTGCTGGCGTGAGCAAGCCGCCACTTGGATTGATAGCACCAATTACGATCAAAATAAAGGTATCATCTTAAGCTCTGGTGCTGGCGCACTTGGTGTTAAATTAGGTGGAAACGCAACTTTAAATGGTATTGTCCAATTTATTCCAGAAATTGGATTAGGTGATGAAGCCGACGCCGATTATTTACATAGTGCAATTGGCTTGTTGTGGCGTACTTTGATTTTAATGCTCAGTTTATTGCTATTGCTAACTTTCGCTTACTGGCTAGGAAACTAGCTCCTAAATTCAAAATTAATTAAATCGTTGACTACAATTTATTCTCAATAAATTGGCATAATAGGCAATTCAGCATTATCTAACAATTCAACCATGCAATTCATCAGAAACTGGTAGATTGATTATACATGAAAGAAAAAATGGAATTATTACTTGCCAATCCCCGCGGCTTTTGCGCAGGGGTAGACCGCGCCATTATTATTGTAGAACAAGCCCTAGAGAAATTTGGTGCGCCGATTTACGTGCGTCATGAAGTAGTACACAATAAGTATGTTGTAGATGAATTAAAAGCCAAAGGCGCAATATTTATTGAAGAATTGGATGAGATTCCTGCTGGTAGTACCGTCATCTTTAGTGCCCATGGTGTTTCGAAGGCAGTTCGCGCAGAAGCCGACGCACGTGGTTTAACTGCCTATGACGCGACTTGTCCGCTAGTCACAAAAGTTCATATAGAAGTTGCCAAAATGCGTGCAGAAGGAATGGAAATTGTGATGATAGGCCACAAAGGTCACCCCGAAGTTCAAGGTACAATGGGTCAGGTTGCACTGATTGAAGCAGATGAAGCGGCAGAGTCTTATGATGGCATGTACTTAGTTGAAACCCCTGAAGATGTTACTAAGCTGACTATCAATAACCCTAAAAAACTGGCCTTTGTGACACAAACAACCTTATCAATAGATGATGCAGCAATGGTCATTAGCGCATTGAAAGCTAAGTTTCCTGAAATTAAGGGGCCAAAAAATGATGATATTTGCTACGCAACACAAAACCGTCAAGATGCCGTGAAAATTATGGCGCGTAATTGTGATTTGGTCATTATTGTTGGTTCACCCAACAGTTCAAACTCTAATCGTTTGCGCGAAGTTGCCCAAAATCAAGGTGTTGAATCTTATATGGTCGATAATGCAAGCTTCCTCAAGCCAGAATGGTTAATTGGCAAACGTAAAATAGGCGTATCTGCCGGTGCATCAGCACCTGAAATACTGGTCAAAGAAGTGATTGCCAAACTACAAATATTAGGCACAGCAGAAGTAATCGAATTACAAGGAATAATAGAGAATGTCGTCTTTCAATTACCAAAAAACTTAACAGCCGCAAAAAGTACAATACAAAAATAGCATGCAATCTATCCCTGTCGCAGCGGCGCCATATAAAACACCTGTTTCCGCGCTCATCCTCGTCTACACTGCAGATTTACAAGTTATGATTATGGAACGTTCTGATAAAGCGGGGTTTTGGCAATCGGTCACTGGCAGCTTAGAAGCAGGCGAAACACCCAAGCAAGCGGCAACTCGCGAAGTTTTGGAAGAAACTGGGTTAGATGCTTCCCAATACGATTTTCAAGATTGGCACACATCAAATATCTATGAAATATACTCTCACTGGCGCCATCGTTACGCACCCGGGGTAACACAAAATACCGAGCATGTGTTTGGCTTATTGTTACCAGAGGCTTTACCCATAAGACTCTCGCCCGATGAGCATGTACGTTACGAATGGGTAGATTGGCGCGAAGCTGCCCAACGTGTATTTTCATGGACAAATGTGGAAGCTTTACGCAAATTAGGTGAAGCCCATAATTTAAAGTTGTAAAATAGTTAATTATAAAAGCGCAATACTTAATATTGAGCTGCAAACAACGACGCTAAAAACTGTTCTAAAAAATATGATTTTAAGAGATTGAGCATAGTTGTATTGCTAAAGGATATAGAAAAATGCAAACCGCTACCATTAAATTTGAACGCTACCAAGATGCAGATGATGCAGACTGCCAGCGCCGAATAATTGCTGCACGAGCCAAGTTAGGTAAACGTCTAGTGATTTTAGGCCATCACTATCAAAATGAAGGTGTATATCGTCATGCCGATTACACGGGCGATTCACTCAAGCTTTCACGTTATGCTTCAGAAGTAGATGCCGAATTTATTGTATTTTTAGGCGTACATTTCATGGCGGAAGTGGCCGATATTTTAAGCCGCCCTAACCAAATCTCCATACTGCCGGACTTAGCGGCAGGTTGCTCAATGGCCGATATGGCGAATTTAGCCAAAGTTGAGCGCAGTTATCGCGAATTAAGCAAACTATTGGACTTCGACGAAACCATTACTCCAGTGACTTACATTAACTCTGCCGCCGATTTGAAAGCATTTTGTGGCGAACATGGCGGTATTGTTTGTACCAGCACCAATGCACCAAAAATCCTCGAGTGGAGTTTTAAACAGCGTGAAAAAGTATTATTTTTTCCCGACCAAAATTTAGGTCGCTGGAGCGGTTACAAAATGGGTATCCCACTAGATGAAATGCCGATCTGGGACCCTGATCAACCAATGGGCGGTCTCACTGTTGAGGAAATTAAAAATGCCAAAATCTTGCTGTGGAAAGGCCATTGTGCAGTGCATCAGATGTTTCGCTTGCAAAATATCACCAAATTCCGTACCGAACATCCAGATGGCTTTGTTATTTCACATCCAGAAGCGCCCTTTGAAGTATGCTTAAATTCTGATTTCGTTGGTTCTACTGAATATATTTTAAAGAGTGTGACTGAGGCAGCATCTAATACTAAATGGTTAGTTGGTACTGAACTAAATCTAGTTAATCGCTTGGCCGAACAAATGAAATCACAAGGTAAATTAGTACAATTTATGAGTCATGTAGTATGTGAATGCTCGACTATGGCGCGAATTGACCCACAACATTTAGCTTGGACATTAGAAAATTTAGCGGATGGCCACGTGGTCAACCAAATCAAAGTACCAGAACGTCAAGCTAAACTAGCCAAGCTCACTTTAGACCGCATGCTGGCAGCCTCTTAAAAAATTACCGACCAAGGCAGACTAATGACTAACCAAACCACTAAATTACGCTGGGGCATACTCGGCGCAGCGCGAGTAAATGAACGCCTGCTACCCGCAATTATGGAAGCAGGTAATTCTGAATTAGTTGCAATTGCCAGCCGTCGCGTAGGGGCTGCCTTAGAAATATTAAAGAAATATGCACCGAAAAATTTGGATATCAGCAATATCAATGCTTACGACTCGCTTGAAGAATTGCTCGCTGATAAAAATGTACAAGCGATTTACATTCCGCTAGCCAATCATGAACACGCCGAATGGGCATTAAAAGTCATTGCCAGCGGCCGTCATGTGCTAATTGAGAAGCCGTTAGCCATTAAGCTTGCGGATATTGAGGCGATTGAAGCCGCTGCAATTAAAGCTAACGTAAAAGTGATGGAAGGTTTTATGTACCGCTTTCATCCGCAGCACGCTCGGATTAGCGAGATTGTGGCAAGCGGCGTGATTGGCGATATTTTAAGTGTACGGTCTAGCTTTTCGTTTCTCATGCGCGAGGCACGCATGTACCGCATAAACCGCAGCATGGCGGATGGCGGCGGCGCGTTGTGGGATATTGGGCCTTATGCGATTCACATGTTGCGTTGGGGTATGGGAATGGTAACAGGCAAGCCGCTTGAGCCGATTAACGTAATTGCCACCGCCAAGTTGAATGATCATGGCGCAGATATTGTCACCAGCGGTATTTTGGATTTTGGGCGTGACGCCAAAGACCGCGCGCGCTTTGGACAATTTGATATTAGTTTTGAGCGCTCGCGCAAATCAGAATATGAATTAATTGGCGACAAAGGTTGGCTAAAATGTCACACCGCTTGGGCGTTTGATAAAGATATTCCCGTCATCAGTTGGGGTAACGATGCTGGTGAAAGCGGTGAAGAAGAGCTTAAGCCCGCAAATCACTTTACGCTTGAAATTGAACACTTTAGCGATTGCGTATTAAACAACAAAACGCCACTGTTAAGCTTTGATGATGCACGCGCTAATTGCATTGCACTTGAAATGTGTGTCCTGCAAGCTAGCATTGATGAAGCTTCTGGCGGCATTAAATAATCAGCGCTTTTATTAATCTGCCACTTTTAGTTTCCCATTCAATTGATTTGATAAATTTTACTTATCAAATCAATTAGAAACATTGATTTTCTTTTTATTAGAATTGTCGCTATGATGCGCTATGTTTAAAAAACACCTTGTTATAAAAACATAGCAAGGTGTTTAAAAAGCAAAATCCATTTTAATTGAATAAGGAAATAAAAGAATGACTACAGTTTCTACCGTTCCAAGCGTATTATTTAAAACCCGTGTGCGTGATGAAAGCATCGGTGGCGAAAACCCATTCCGTTGGCACGATGTTTCATCTGCTGATATTTTTGCAGGTAAAAAAGTGATTGTGGTGGCATTGCCTGGTGCGTTTACGCCAACTTGCTCTAGCACGCATTTACCTGGCTTTGAGGCTAAATATGAAGAATTTAAAGCCCTTGGCGTAGATGAAATTTACTGCTTAAGCGTAAATGATGCGTTTACCATGTTTCAATGGGCTAAAAATTTAGGCGTATCAAATATTAAAATGTTGCCAGATGGCAATGGTGACTTTACCCGTGCTATGGGCATGTTGGTTAAAAAAGAGAATCTAGGCTTTGGTGATCGCTCATGGCGCTATGCGATGCTAGTAGATAATCATAAAATTACGCAGTTATTTGCCGAAGCTGGCAAAGCTGATAATCATGACGAAGATCCGTTTGAAGTGAGCGACGTCGAAACAATGTTAAATCACTTAAAAAGCAATCAGTAA
>JAYVTW010000093.1:0-25065 GCA_043788445.1 Methylophilaceae bacterium | reverse complement strand
TCAAACAACAAATCAGCCAAATCTGCCTTAGTTAACGTCATACAACTACTCCCTAAATCTTTTTTTCTATTTATTTGACAGCTTATTTATTAAGCGTTTTTTACAGTACTTTTTCTAAGACTAGTAAATCTAGTTTCTTAAGGTCGCGCTGAATTGATTTGTCATTACATTGAGCAGTTTTGCCATTGCGACATCTGCGTCTTTATCCACTAGAGTTTTATGAGTATCTTGCATAAGTACAAGAAATGCAAGACTTTTTTTACCAGACTCGATACCTTTTCCTTTGTAAATATCAAACAAAGTGACCTCAGTAATCAGTGGAATTTGTGCTTTTTTTATACCATCTAATATGCTATGAACAGCCAAATCATCATCTACAATTATGGCCAAATCGCGACGTATTGGTAATGTTTTGTTTACCTCTGTGTAGGTAGGTAATGCTTTATTCAATAAAGATGCGACATCTAATTCAAATAAAATTGTGCTTTTTGACAAATCATAATGTTGTTGAAATTTTGGATGTAACTTACCTATCCAGCCTATCGCCTTTCCATTTAGGCATACTTGCGCAGATTGACCGGGATGTAATGCTGGATGTTGCGCATCAACCGCTGCAACCTGATAATGCGCTTGGCCTTGTGTTAATTTGCTCACAGTTGCTTTTACATCGTAAAAATCGACATCACGCCCTTCTTCTGCCCACTGTTCTGGCCTAAAAGCACCGTAAAATAGGCCAGAAACCCTTTGTGATTCGTTATAAACATTAGTTTGGCTATTATCATGATTAATCGCATAACTGGCACCTACTTCAAACAACTGGGCACGGCTTTGCTTACGGTTCAAGTTATACACCAGCGTATCAAGCAAACCGCCCCATAAGCCAGAGCGCATTACGCTCATATTGCTCGCAATAGGGTTCTTAAGTCTAACAGGATCTTGATTACCTAATAAATCACGCTCCCAACTTTCATCAACAAAGCTGTAAGTAATCACCTCTTGATATCCATCTGCAACTAACATATTACGTAAAGCCATATCATTTATACGGCTTTCTGGTGAGGACAACATGTTGAGAGGTGTTTGTGGCACTATCGCTGGTATATGCTCATAGCCATGCAAACGCGCGATCTCTTCGATTAAATCTTCTTCAATTTCAATATCAAAGCGGTAACTAGGCGGTGTAACCGTAAATACATCATGGCTTTCACTGTATTCAAAGCCTAGTTGCTTCAAAATCGTTGCAACTTGCTGATTACTTAATGCAATACCAAGTAACGAAACTAGTTTTTCTATACGTAAATCTACCACTTTACGTAAGGGTGTTGCGCCTTGCACTTGAACAACCTGGGATGCCGTACCACCACAAATTTCCAGTATCAAGGTACTTGCACGCTCTAAAGCTTGCAAAGTGTTACCAAAATCTACACCTCGCTCAAAGCGATAGGATGAATCTGTACTTAAGCCTAATCTACGCGCTTTACCAGCAATAGTCTCAGGCGTAAAGAATGCACTCTCTAAGAAGATATTGCTAGTGCTATCACTTACAGCCGTTGTAGAGCCGCCCATAATGCCAGCCAGCGCTATAGCACCACTATTGTCTGCAATAACTAAATCATCTGTTCCTAATTTAACAGCCTGGTCGTTAAGCAGAGTAATAGGCTCCTGTGCGTGAGCAAAACGAATGGTAATGTCGCCTTGCAACTTATCTGCATCAAAAGCATGCAATGGCTGGCCTAATTCAAGCAACACGTAATTAGTAATATCTACAATCGCGCTAATGCTACGAATATTGCTACGCTCAAGGCAACGAACCATCCAATCAGGGGTTTTACTGTGTGCATCAACACCCGTGATTAATCGCCCACAATACCTAGGACAAGCCTCACTTGCTGACACTTTTATAACTTTTGTGTTTGCGATATTAGTAGCAAGCGTCTTTACCTCAGGTACTGTTAGTGGTGTACCTGTAATGGCTGCCACATCGCGTGCGATACCTAAAATACTCAAACAATCACTACGGTTAGGCGTAAGTTTTAATGTAAACAACTGGTCATTTAGTGCTAAATACTCGCGAATATCTTGGCCTATCGTAACTGTTTCTGGCAGCTCTAGTAAACCTGTGGCATCTGCAGCCAAGCCTAGTTCTTTAGCGGAACACAGCATGCCAGATGATTCAACGCCACGTACTTTAGCTTGTTTAATACTAATACCCGGCAACTCTGCACCCACTAAGGCGCAAGGCGCAAATAAGCCGTTGCGGGCATTGGCTGCACCACAAACGATTTGCAAAGGCTCTACTAAACCCACATCAACTTTACATACTTGCAAACGGTCTGCATCGGGATGTTTCTCAGCCGATAATATTTTACCTATGACGACTTTTAAGAACATTGCACCTACAGGTTCTAAATTCTCCACTTCTAAGCCGGCCATTGTTAATGCATGGCTTAGCTCCTCAGTATTAAGCGTTGGGTTAACAAAAGTACGTAACCAATTTTCAGAAAATTGCATTTGTACTCTTCAATTCCATTATCATTAATTTCATATTTTTTATTCGTTTACTTGGTAAATTGTTGCAAAAAGCGCAAATCGTTATTAAAAAAATGGCGCAAATCATTTACACCGTAACGCAGCATTGTCAGGCGCTCCACACCCAAACCAAAAGCAAAGCCGCGGTATTTTTCACTATTAATACCCACATGCTTTAGCACTTCAGGATGCACCATGCCACAACCGCCAATTTCTAACCAGCCACCATTCCAGCTCATGTCCATTTCTGCAGATGGTTCTGTAAAAGGGAAGAAAGAAGGCCTAAAACGTACGGTTAAATCATTACGTTCAAAAAAACGCTGTAGAAAATCTTGTACCACGCCCTTAAGATTGGCGAAACTAACAGTCTCGTCCACCCATAAGCCTTCTATTTGGTGAAACATAGGCGAGTGTGTCGCGTCAGAATCCACACGGTATACACGACCAGGTGCAATAATTTTTAATGGAAAAGGTCTATTGTTTTTAAGTGCATCTTCCATATAACGCACTTGCACGGGGGATGTATGAGTGCGTAAAACTTGCTCACCTATCCCTTTATTATTAATACCATCTTGGCTATCTACATAAAAGGTGTCATGCATAGCGCGTGCAGGATGATTTTCTGGGATATTAAGTGCAGTAAAATTATAAAAGTCGGTTTCAATTTCAGGGCCTGTTGCTACACTAAAGCCTATGGAATGGAATAATGTTTCTACCCGTTGTAAAGTCAGCGTTACTGGATGCAAACCCCCTTGCGCTTGCGCACGCGCAGGTAACGTTACATCTAACGCCTCACTGGCTAATTGTCTATCTTGTTCAGCCTTTAGAATAGCTTCACGTCGGTTTTTCAAAGCCTCTTCAACGGCTTGTTTAACAAGATTAATAGCAGCACCAGCAACAGGTCGCTCTTCAGCGCTAAGTTTACCTAAGCCCTTCATCGCTTCGGTCAATGCACCGCTTTTACCTAAATACTTAGCTTTGGCATTTTCTAGATCATTAATTGTTGCACTCGTAGTAAAGTCTAGCTGAGCTTGCGGGATAAGTTGTTCTAAAATTTGCATCGTTTTATTTTGTATAGCTTATTTTCAGTAGCGTTATTATAACTGAAGGGATAGAGATAAGTCCTTGAAATTTCAATCATTGCTTGAACATTTCTTTAGGTACAGGCCAACAAAAAAGAGGCCGAAGCCTCTTTTTATATCTGCTTTTATAACACTCAGTTAAGCAGCAGCTAAACCTGTTTTTGCTAAGTCTACGAATTTGGCAAATGCTGGTTTGTCAAATACCGCTAAATCAGCAAGTACTTTACGATCCACTTCAATCGCAGCTTTTTTCAAGCCATTCATGAAACGGCTGTATGTCAAACCAAACTCACGAGAGCCGGCATTGATACGCGCAATCCACAATGTGCGAAACTGACGTTTCTTTTGACGGCGATCACGGTAAGCGTATTGACCAGCTTTCATTACCGCTTGTTTAGCAACACGGTAAACGTTTTTACGACGACCACGGTAACCCTTGGCAGCATCTAATACTTTTTTGTGTCTTGCACGAGCTATGACACCACGTTTGACTCTAGGCATGTTCTATCTCCTTATCGAGTTGGCATCATCGCGCGAACGCGTTTGACATCGGTTGGTGAAATGATAGCAGTACCGCGTAATTTACGCTTTTGCTTAGTCGTTTTCTTGGTAAGGATATGGCGAAGGTGCGAATGTGTACGCTTTACTTTACCATTTCCCAAGAATTTGAAGCGCTTTTTAGCGCTACTCTTAGTCTTCATTTTTGGCATTTTTTTCTCCTAAAGGAACTATTAAAGAGCGATCGGGCATGCCGTTAGCCACGTCGCTACAAAGGGTACAACATACAACTTTTACTACTTACTACAAATTTGTAGGTAAAACAAAACAAAATTAAACTTTTACAACATATATTGCAATCCAAACGAATAAAATTGATTTAACAGCACGGTATTACAAAAATACTTGAAATGTTACTACTTAACTTTTTTGTGAGGCCCCAAAATCATCACCATTTGTCGGCCTTCCATTTTAGGAAACTGCTCAACCACAGCATGCTCTTTTAAATCGGCCTCAACCCGTTTAAGTAATGCCAAACCTAAATCTTGATGCGTAATTTCACGACCTCTAAAACGCAAAGTAATCTTCGCTTTATCGCCATCTTCTAAAAAGCGTGTGATATTTCGGACTTTAATATTGTAATCACCATCGTCCGTACCTGGACGAAATTTAATTTCTTTAACCTGAACTTGCTTTTGTTTAAGCTTTACTTCGTGCTGACGTTTACTTTCAGCATATTTAAATTTGCCATAGTCCATTAAACGACATACTGGTGGGGCAGCTTGCGGTGCGATTTCTACCAAATCAATATCAGCTTCTTCTGCTTTTGCAAACGCCTCAGCCAATGTCACAATGCCAAGTGGCTCACCTTCAACACCCACCAAACGAACTTGTGGTGCGGTAATATCACCGTTAATACGTGTTTCTTTATCCTGTGCTATGTTAAGCCCCTACTTCCATAAATAATAAAACCGCGCTCCTAAAGATTAAACCTTGTCTTTAATCTCAGTTTTCAAGCGATCAATAAACGCCTGAACTGACATAGAACCAAGGTCTTCACCTTTTCTGGTACGCACGGCCACTTGTCCACTTTGCATTTCGCGCTCACCTGCTACTAGCAAGTAAGGCATTTTTTGCAAGCTATGTTCACGTATTTTATAGGTAATCTTCTCATTTCTCAAGTCCGAATCGCACCTAAAGCCATTTTTCTTTAACTCTTCAACTACCTGGCGAACGTAATCAGCTTGATTATCAGAAATATTCAACACCATTGCCTGCACTGGTGCTAACCAAACTGGCATGGCACCAGCATAGTTTTCTATCAAAATACCGATAAAACGTTCCATTGAACCTACAATGGCACGATGCAACATTATTGGACGTTTGCGTGAGTTATCTTCAGCCACATATTCTGCACCCAAACGTTTCGGCAAGTTAGGGTCGAGTTGAATCGTGCCACACTGCCATAAACGACCTAATGAATCCTTAAGCGTGAACTCAATCTTAGGGCCATAAAACGCACCTTCACCTGGCTGATAATCAAATTCCAAGTTGTTGATTTTAAGTGCGTCTGCAAGTGAAGTTTCAGCTCTATCCCAATCCTCATCTGAACCGATACGCTTTTCTGGACGAGTTGAAAGCTTGACTAATACATCTTTAAAACCAAAATCACCATACGCTTTGTAAAGCATCTTGATGAAATCCGCCACTTCGTCTTTTACTTGATCTTCAGTACAGAAAATATGCGCATCATCTTGTGTAAAACCACGCACACGCATTAAGCCATGTAGCGAACCAGAAGGCTCATTACGATGACATGAACCAAACTCAGCTAAACGCAATGGCAAATCACGATAACTGTGCAAACCACTATTAAAGATTTGAATATGTCCTGGACAATTCATCGGCTTTACCGCGTAATCTCGGCTTTCTGACTTGGTAATAAACATGTTGTCACGATAATTTTGCCAGTGGCCCGATTCCTCCCATAATGTTTTATCCAAAATGGTTGGCGTACGAACTTCTTGATAGCCAAATTCCTTAAACATTTGGCGCATATACTGCTCAACTTCTTGCCATATACTCCAGCCTCGCGGATGCCAAAACACCATACCCGGTGCATCGTCTTGCATGTGGAAATAATCCAATTGCTTACCTAGCTTACGGTGATCGCGTTTTTCTGCCTCTTCCAGCTGAAATAAATACGCATCTAAATCTTCTTTTTTCGCCCATGCTGTACCGTAAACGCGTTGTAGCATTTCGTTATCACTATCACCACGCCAATAAGCCCCAGCTAATTTCATCAATTTAAAGGCTTTTAATTTACCAGTTGATGGTACGTGTGGCCCACGACATAAATCAGTAAACTCGCCTTCGGAATATAAAGAAACATCTTCACCTGTTGGAATACTTCTAATAATTTCAGCCTTGTAATTCTCACCAATACTGGTGAAATACGCTACAGCCTCATTCCGCGGCAATACTCTACGTGTTACTTGCTCGTCTTTTTTGGCAAGCTCAGTCATCTTTGCTTCAATGAGTATTAAATCATCTGGCGTAAATGAGCGTTTATAGGAAAAGTCGTAGAAAAAGCCGTTTTCGATGACTGGCCCTATTGTCACTTGTGCATCTGGAAATAATGTTTTAACTGCATAAGCCAGCAAGTGCGCAGTTGAATGACGAATAACATCTAAGCCTTCTGGGCTTTTGTCAGTAATAATCGCAAGTTCCACATCTTTATTAATCAAGTAACAAGTATCGACTAAAACACCATCTACTTTGCCAGCCAATGCAGCTTTAGCCAAACCTGCACCGATATTCATGGCGACTTCAGTCACGGTTACTGGTGCATCAAATGCACGCTCTGAACCATCGGGTAAACGAATCACTGGCATATTATTTCCAAACCTATAAACAATAAAAGCCGCTTTGCTTAAACGGCTTTATATAAATTAAGTACGCTGTGCGTATAAATCTTGGTAGGCAGTAGCAGATTCGAACTGCTGACCTCTTGGATGTCGACCAAGCGCTCTAACCAACTGAGCTAACCGCCTATAGCTGCTAAAATAAAAGCAGTCGCAAATTTTATCGTATTAGGCAAAACGAAGCAATGGAATTGCGCAGATAGGATACTTGTTAGCGTAACCGTGTTTACGCCATGTACTAAATGGTGACATTAAATCTATTTTTTTATACTGCCCTCAATCATCGTTTTTAAGCCAGCTAATCCATCATCATAAAATGCCTCGATTGCATGTATAGCCGCAGGATTATCTTGCCCTGCTGGAGCATCCAAAATGTTGGCCTTGTTGTTAAAGCGGCCTGTCCAACTAACGATAGTTTCACCCGTAACAGCAGCTGGCTTAACTTGCATAACGCCACGATAATTACTTACAGGGAAGTCACCTTGTGACATTTGATAATCAAGCTTCATTTCAGCATCCGCCGTATCACGACGTTTTTCCTCAAGTTTGAGTCCATTTTTTAAAGTGACTAACCTGAAACTAGCTGACTCACCCTCATCATCTAGCTTTTTTAGCGACACACTTGTTTGCACATCAGGGTGCCATTGTGCGATCGCATCAAACTGTTTAATCACCTGCCATACCGTTGTAGAATCAGCTTTAATGGTGATTTCTTTAACTACCTTTTGTGGCGTGGGCCCACAGGCAAATACATTTGTGATAGTTGCTAACACAAACATGGAACAAAGTAAGGCTTGAGGAATTAATTTTTTCATGAATATTCGATAGGTAATTTTACTGATCAATAAACTGACCTAATGCACGACTTTGGGCACCGGTGGGTATACTTTGTAACTTAAGATTAGTCTTAGCGTCGATAACAGTCACTTGATTATCCATCCAGCTTGCGACATATACGCGGTCATGCAACGTATCATAATTAATACCTTCTGGTGAACCACCCACGTCAACCGTAGCAATTACCTTTTGCAAGGCTGTATCAATTACCGAAATAGTATCTGCCCCAGTATTTGTCACGTAAATACGCGTACCATCTGGGTTACTGGCAGCGCAATACGGGTGTTCACCGACACGAATTTTCGTAGTTTCTATATTACTCTGTGTATTAATTACCGACACATTATTACTAAACACATTTACTACATACAGCGACTTGCCATCTCCACTTAGAGCCATGCCAAATGGGTGTTTGCCTACGCCGATTTTGGTCAAGACTTTGTGTGTGTAGGCATCAATAATCCCAACCTCGTCACTATCGCGATTAGCCACATAAAGTTTATCGCCCTGCTGATTAAATACCATGCTAGCCGGTGCTTTACCTATGGCAATTGCCTCACGCTTTTTTGGATTTTTTGTATCGACCACCCAAATACGGTCACTATACCAATCGGCCACATATAATTGAGTGCCATCCTGTGTAAGTGCCAAACCAACTGGAGCAATATCAAATTTAATCTCATTGATCACTTTGCGTGTTGCCGTATTAATGATTGATACCGAACGACCGTCCACATTGGATACATAGACACGCTGACGCTTACCATCCACGACCACGCCTGCTGGTCCTTTATTTACGGCAATCGTTTCAACCACTTGATTAGTAGCTAAATCAATCACAGAAACCGTATTAGCACCTTGGTTTGTTATGTAGGCAAATGGAGCTGCAATGGCTTGATTTATTGCTACAAGCGCTATCAAGCCAATACCTAATAAACGCCACAATGGATGAATTTGACGCATTTTTTGAATATCCTAACTTTAAAACCAGTTAAATTTAAATCATCAGTTTATCAGAGTTGATAACGTCGCTAATAAGCAATCCGATGACAAAACAATTCGGTCGTTAATATTAAGTGCAGCAAAATAATTTAGCTCACATATAATGCATTTGATGACAAAAAGAATCAATTCGGATAATTTAATCACTGCATTAGCTACACAAGGTTATGCAATTACTGATCAAGCTTTACCTCTCGATTTACTGACTCAATTAGCTCAAGAAGCACTCAATCTTCAAAAAACTGGGGCAATGCAGCGAGCTAGAACCGGCAAAACTCCAAATGCTAGTTCCATAAATGCTTTACGTGGCGATTTTACTTATTGGCTAGAAGAAAATGATACTAGAGAATCCAATGCAGCAAGAGCTTATTTAGAACATATGCAAGCTGTAAAACTATCTATTAATCGGGCATTATTTTTAGGCTTGTTTGAATTTGAAACACAATTTACTATTTATCCTGCGGGGAGTAGCTATAGCAAACATCTAGACCAGTTTCAGCAAAACAAGTCACAATTAAACACTAACGGACAACGCAAAGTTAGCACCATTTTATATTTGAACGAAAACTGGCAATCTCAAGATGGCGGGCAGTTAAGGCTGTATTTAGATAATGGCGTGAAAAATAACAGTTATCTAGATATAGAGCCAACAGTTGGCAAGCTAGTCCTATTTTTATCAGAGCAATTTTGGCATGAAGTGTTGCCCGCCCAACGAGATAGAATAAGCCTTACTGGCTGGTTTAGTACAAGGTCATAGATTAATGGCTCAATATGATAATGAAATCCATGTTAAACCTAGCTTTGTTGACATGTTCAACAGTGAAGAATTTCGTGAAATAGGCCATCAACTGATTGATTTACTCAGTCACCACCTTAATCAGCAAACTAACCGCAAACGCCCTGTAATTAACTGGCGTGAGCCAGTTGCCGAAAACAGCAACTGGCAAAAAGCCTTACCTACGCACCCTACATTAAATGCCGCAGGTCTTTTGCAAACATTAGAATCTACAATACTCAATAATTCCCTAGCCATTCACCATCCACGCAATATGGGTCACCAAGTTGCGCCGCCATTACCTATTGCTGCATTATGTGATTTAGTGGCTGCACTTACCAATCAAGCAATGGCAGTATATGAGGCAGGTCCCAGTGCCACCATGTTGGAGCGTCAACTAGTTGCGTGGCTATGTGAACTAATCGGCTGGAAAACTGAGGGCAGCACTAGCCATGGCTTTTTAACCTCAGGTGGCGCACAAGCTAACCTAACTGCGCTACTAGCAGCGAGGCAAGTCGCAGGTAAAAAACATACTAAGACTGATATTTGGCAAGATGGAATAAGAGAAACAAAACTACGTATTTTGGCATCCGAACATACGCACTACTCGATAAGCCGCGCGGCAGGCATCATGGGATTTGGTACGGATGCGGTGATTAAAGTCAGTTGTGATGAAGAAGGCGGCATGGACATCTCTTCACTTAAAAAAGTCCATCAAGAATGTCTAAGAAGTAATCAAATTATTATCGCAGTCGTTGCCACTGCAGGCTGCACAGCAACAGGAAGCATAGACCCGTTATTAGCGATTGGGCAATATTGTCAGGTGCATCGATTATGGCTACACGTTGACGGTGCGCATGGCGCATCTGCCTTACTCTCCCCACAACACAATCATAAAGTTAAAGGTATAGATTTAGCTGACTCTGTCGTATGGGATGGCCATAAATTACTTTACATGCCTGCGGCAGTATCTGCCGTATTATTTAAAGACGGCCAAAACAGTTATGCAGCTTTTGCGCAAGAAGCCTCTTACTTGTTTGCAGAAGGCGATGAGCAGGAATACAACAATAGTTACCGTACTTTAGAATGCACAAAAAGAATGATGGGTCTAAAAATTTGGGCGGCATTTTCTCTTTATGGCACTCACGGCTTGAGTACTTTATTAGATAATGTATTTGCAAAAGCACAACTTTTTGCAGAAAAAATCATGGCGCAAGATGGCTTTGAACTGTTAATGACACCACAAACCAATATCGTATGTTTTAGATATATTGCAGTCAATTCTAGTACAAAACACACAGATACTGAACTCAATCAGCGTCAAACTTACATAAGGCAAATTGTTGTCAAAAGTGGTGCATTTCACATTACGCAAGTGGAATACGGTGGCAAGCTCTGGCTACGCACTAGCATTATGAATCCACTTACAACTACAGAAGATTTTGATGCATTACTTTTGCTTATTATGAGCATAAAGCTTAAAAAATACAGACATTAATCACTTAAGTTTTGGTCATGTACTCGAAAATTATGGTATCAATACACAACAAAAACAACTCTAAATAGCTCTGAGCATGACTATAAATCAATTATAGAAGTAGTGTTATGACTAAAGCGCATGGATGTTAAATACTTAAATATAGTAAATCGTATGCAAATTTACTTATTAGTACACAGAGCAATATCAAAAATAGCTTTCTGACATACCTCACGCCCCCTTTCACAACCAGATGAATGCCGACTAAACTACCCAGCATATTACAAACCGCCATAGGGATTGCATATTGAAGCAAAATATTGCCCGAGGGTACAAAAAAACATAAAGCGGCCAGATTAGTAGCTAAATTTACAAACTTGGCTGCAGCAGAGGCATGCAAAAAATCAAATGCAAAGCAGCGAATAAATAAGAAAATTAAGAAACTGCCAGTACCAGGTCCAAACAAACCATCGTAAAATCCAATAGCACCCCCAATAAGCGCAGCTAAACATCGTTCACGCATACCTATTACTGTAGGCTTATGTAGTTTTCCAAAATCTTTATTCCATAATGTATACATAGCCATCACTATCAATAAAACCAATATCATTGGCTTCATCACTAGTTTTGGTAAATAGCCAACCATTGCTGCACCAGCAAACGAAAAAGTAAACGCACAAATTGTAGCGGGGAAAATCAGCGACCAAGGCAAGCTAACTTTACATACAAATCTACCTGTCGCGGCAGCAGTGCCAAACATCGAGGAGAATTTATTGGTACCAAACAAAGTGGCAGGCAATTCGCTAGGCAAAATGTTAAACAAAGCTGGGATTTGAATTAAGCCACCACCACCGACCGCGGAATCAACTAAACCAGCGAAAAACGCCATCATGCCTAAAAATAGAAACGTTTCATTCATTGGCTAAACCAATTATTTTAAATAGCCTAATAGTTTGTAACAGTCTAGTTCTGCCTTTTATTTGGCTTGATTTAACCGCTTATTTTTTTGATCAACAAAGTCTATAGCAGCTGTCGAGTCTATTAAAAAGTAGTTTTTATTGATTAACACCTTGCAATTTACTTAATAAACTTGGACTTGCATAGCCATCCGCAGGCAATCCAACCGAGGCTTGATACAATCGTATTGCAGCCTGGGTTTTCAACCCAGGGAAACCATCTGGAGTTCCAGCATCAAAACTGCGTTCATTTAAACAAGTTTGTAAAGCCATCATCTGGTCATAGCTTAATGCGCCTGTTTCTGCATATTGCCCGCCCACAATCGCTGTATCGTTATGATAACGTCTGGCTAAATTAACTACCGATAATGCGTAGTTCACTGAGTGGTTCCAGTCCATAATCACATCAAAATTTCTAAACACCATAAAGGCAGGGCCTTGCCAGCCTTGCGGTAATATAATCGCGGCATCATCTGATAGCGCTGGTAACGCTTGATGGTTGATTGCAGTAACCCCCATAGCCAGCCATTCTGAAACTGGCTTTCTTAGGGTTAATTGGGCATCTTGCCAAGCAAAGCGCCTAGGCAATTGTACCTCAATCGCAGCAGGCTCTTTTGTCATCCATCCGATGCTCGAGAGATAGTTTGCCGCAGAAAACATCGCATCTGGTATTGATTGCCATACATCTATACGGCCGTTTTTATCAGCATCAACACCATAACGCATATAGGTAGTGGGCATAAATTGCATATGCCCAATTGCACCAGCCCATGAGCCACGCATAGCACTCGGTGTGACATTCCCCGCCTCTAAAATTCGCAGCGCGTCCATCAATTGTGTTCGAAAAAAATCTTGGCGTCTGCCATCATGCGCCAGTGTTGCTAAAGCGGCTGGAGTATTAATATTGCCTTTATTGCGGCCATAGTTGGTTTCCATCCCCCAAAATGCAACTAAAAGTGACCTCGGTATACCATATTCATTTTCAATGGCATCAAATAAATCTTGATGTTGCAACAATAGCTTGCGACCTATTGCAATTTGTTGCGGCGTTACACGTTGGTGAATATAGTCAGAAAATGGCAGAATAAACTCGGGTTGGCTACGATCTAATTTAATCACTTGTGGTATTGGAACAATATTATCGAACGCCTTATCTAAGGTTACTTGTGAGATTCCCTCATTAAGTGCTTCTTTCTTAAAATCTGCCAGCCATAAATCAAAATCAGCTTGTGCTAACTCTGAAAACAAGGTGATCATCAAAAATACTAGGCTAAAAACTATTCTTTTACAGGATTTCATTTTTCACTTTAAGCATCATTTTGTAATTTATGCATTACATTAACCATTTTTTAAAAGCTATTTTGCCATTAATGCAGAATATCCTGCTTGATAGTTAGGGTACTGCAAGATATAACCGCTTTCCAACATGCGCTTATTACTTAATCGCTTACCGCCTGATAGAGCTGGCATATCAGAATTAACTGGTAAGTTCTTTTTAGCAGCAATCCATTTTAAGGTTTCATATTGAGTGGTCGGCTGACTATCAGTGACGATATAACAATCTGCAATTGATTTATGTTGTTGCCGCTGACTAATTAAAAATACGATAAATGCTGCTGCGTCGTCTCGATGTATACGATTGCTCCAACTATCGTATGCAGGCCATAGCTCAGGCTGTACTGCAAGTCTAAGCATGCGTGTACGGCCTGGGCCATAAATACCTGATAATCTCAGTGCTGTTGTTGCATAAGGGAGATTTCTAAGTAAATCCTCAGCTTCTAACAAGCGTCTACCACCATCATCAGCAGGCACCGCGACCATTAAATCATCTAAAATATCTTCCGTTTTCTGCCCATACACGCGGGTGCTAGACACAAAAAATATATGCTTTAAATTGCTATTTGTTTGTTGACTAGCTAATACATGACGTAAACCTTCTACATAATGAAGCCGATAACTTTCATCCACATCTATATTTGTTATTGCAGACGCTGCAACACAATAAACTAGATAGTCTGGTTTAATTTGCGCTAATTTAGTTAAGGTTTCAGGGCATGTTACATCAGCTTGTATCGTGTGTATACCCGTTGGGAGTGCCTGATTACTTATACGTACACCTGTGACTTCATTACCTTGGGATTGTAGGCTAACCGCAATTTGTGTACCTAAATCACCGCAACCTACTATTAATATTTTAGCTGGCATATTATGCACTAAGCACTTTTAAATATTTTTCAGTCAAGAAGAGAGCAATGATGGTTTTACCATCAGTAATCTGACCATTTTGCACAGCTGCTAAACACTCATCTAAAGTCATTTCTAACAACTCCATCGCCTCGTCATCGTCTCGGCGGTGATTACCTTGTGTTAGGCCTCTTGCTAAATAGCTATGAATAACTTCATTTGAATAACCGATGCATGGATGCTGTAAGCCTAGATAAACCCAATCACTGGCGCTATAGCCAGTTTCCTCAAGCAACTCACGCTGACCTGTTGTAAACGGGTCTTCGCCAGCATCAATCTTCCCCGCCGGTAATTCAATGAATACTTGATTTAACGGATAACGAAATTGACGCTCTAGTAGAATGTTGCCATTGTCTAACACTGGCACTACAAGCACTGCACCAGGATGTATCACATATTCGCGTTGGCTATTGGCGCCACTCGGAAGGCATACTTGATCACGTTTAACGGTTAGCATGTTACCTTGCGCAATCACTTCAGATGATAGACAAGTCTCAATTAAATTTGCATCAGCATTATCTTTAGCCATAGAAATAACAAACGCTTATATGTTACTGATAAAAGTATCACATTTAGCTAGATTACCAGTATTTAAACCTTGATTAAACCAATGTGTACGCTGCTCTGAAGTACCATGAGTAAAACTATCTGGCACCGCATAGCCTTGTGCTTGTTTTTGTAAGGCATCATCACCAATTGCAGATGCCGCTGTTAAGGCCTCATTCACATCGCCTTGTTCCAAAATATGACTTTTAGCATCTGCATACTTTGCCCATACCCCAGCATAGCAATCAGCTTGAAGCTCTAAACGCACAGAATAAGCGTTTGATTCCACTTCGGTTCTGGCCCGCTCACGGGCTTTTTGCACTTTTTCTGAAGTACCTAGCAAATTTTGTACATGATGCCCAATTTCATGCGCCACCACATAGGCTTGTGCAAAGTCACCAGGGGCATGAAAGCGGTCTTTTAATTCTTGATAAAAAGCTAAATCAATGTATACCTTTTGGTCATTAGGACAGTAAAAAGGACCCATTGCAGCTTGGCCTGTGCCACAAGAAGTCGGTGTTGAACCACGAAATAGCACTAACTTAGGCCTTATATATTGCTTACCTATTTTCTGAAAAATCTCACCCCATGTATCTTCAGTTGAGGCTAATATTTTGGCAACAAATTTTGCCATAGGATCATCTTGAGGAATTGGCTTGGCTTCAACAGGCGCTCTCTGCTGTGAACCTTGTTGACCTATATTGAGCAAAACTGAAGGATCTACACCGAAATACATAGCAACTAACGCTAATGCAATCGTACCGATGCCTATGCTTTTACCACCAATAAAACCACCACCACCGTCGTCACGTCGGTCTTCGATATTATCACTTTCTCGTTCATCATCTAAGCGCATATTAACTCCTTACCCAGTGGTTATTGTGAGGATTTAATTGTTCAATTTAGTTTTTTTTCTGCCACAGAATCCGGTAAACAAACCCAGGAAAAGTAAATACTAAAAATAAACAGCCCGTGACGGCATAAAATTCCCACTGTTGCGATGCAAGCTGCCCCATCGTTTTATATTCCGCATACAATCCTATTGCGCCTGCTATAAAGTAGTAAACAACCAATTCCAACAAGCGCCAACCCAAGTGTTTATCATCATGTGGCTGTTTTTTAAAGCTGTAAATAAAGAACAACTTCTCTGAAAACCATGGCAGGTTTGCAATCAGAAATGCTAATAACAAAACGATAATTTGTGTCATAAAATAACTTCTCACAAGCTTTTATTGTAAAGAGTGCGAAATAGCGTAGGCACACAAAGTCATTAGTGATTGCGGCATTAAACCTAATAATAACAGTGCAAGTGCATTAATGCTTAAGACGATGTTCATATCTAAAGCTGGCTTGATTGGCGCATGATCAGCAGGCGCATCAAAATACATCAGCTTGACAATACGCAGGTAATAAAACGCACCTATCACTGCCATTAATACGGCAAACACTACAAACCAAAGAAAGCCCGCCTGAAATGCGGCTTGTAGTACCGCGAACTTAGCATAGAAACCCAAGGTTGGTGGCACACCAGCCATACTAAACATAATAATCAACAATAAAAATGCATGCCAAGGGCTGCGTTGATTTAAGCCTTTCAAGTCGTCCAATTTATCTGCTTCAAAGCCTTGACGTGATAATAATAAAATCATACCGAAACTTGCTAATGACATCATGACATAAGCCACAATGTAGAACATGGCAGATGCATAGCCGTTTAAACTGGCACTCATTAAGCCGAATAGTAAAAAACCTACATGCGAAATTGTAGAATATGCCAACATACGCTTTAAATTAGTTTGCGCTATCGCCGTGATATTACCAATCACCATAGATAACACCGCCATAATCAGCAACATACCTTGCCAATCAAGCGCTAACGGTTGTAAGCCTTGTGCAAGCAAACGAATAACAATGGCAAATGCAGATAATTTAGTGACAGACCCGATAAACAAGGTAACAGCAGTTGGCGAGCCTTCATAGACATCTGGCACCCACATTTGGAATGGCACTGCGCCTAACTTAAAAGCTAAGCCGGAAACAATAAATACCAAGCCAAGTATCAATACAGGATGACTTCCAGTACTCTGAACCAAGCTACCATCAACTAAAGCACTGCTGATTTGTGACAAATTTAGGCTTCCAGTAGCGCCATAAATCATCGACATACCATAGAGCAACATGCCAGAGGCTAAAGCGCCCAAAACGAAATATTTCATAGCCGCTTCAGTAGCTTTGGCATTATCGCGGTCTAGTGCAACTAGAGAGTAAACACATAAAGATAACAACTCTAAGCCCATGTAGATCGTCAGCATGCTTTGACCGGACGCCATTATCATCATACCCAACAAGGCAAACAGGACTAGTGCATAAAATTCACCTCTAAACATACCGCGCAGTTGAATATAGCTTCGTGTATAAATCAATATAAGCGAAGTTGTAAGGTACATTAATAACTTAAGCACATCGCTTAGCGCATCATCTACAAATGTATCACTAAAGCTATAGCCTACAGCAGCCGTATGCGTGCTAATTGTGACGTAGGCAGCCACTAACAAAGCAAACTGTGCTAGCCCATAAATTAAAAAGCGTGTTTTGTCCTTAAGGAATAAATCCAAAATCAGAATAAACATCGCCATTCCCAAAATAAGCATTTCGGGTAATGCGGTAACAAGGTCGTATCGAATATTTTCCATGTGCTTTATACTTAATTAGTACCAGCAGTTACGACTGCTGTGATTACATCGGGTAATTTAGTATGCATCTGATTTAAAAAATGCACGGCTGTAGCATGCGTCATCTGAGTAATTGGTGCCGGATACAAACCAAAACCTAATACAAACAATGCCAATACACTTAATATCAGAAATTCACGTGTATTAAGGTCCTTAAGTGCCGCTACATGGCTATTCGCCACTTCGCCGTAAAACACTCGCTTCACCATCCACAATGTATAGGCTGCGCCAAATATCAAAGTAGTTGCTGCCAGAAATGCAAACCAGAAATTAGCTTGCAATGCACCTAGGATCACCATAAATTCGCCTACGAAACCTGACGTTCCTGGTAAGCCACTGTTTGCCATAGAAAATAGCACAGCAAAAGCAGCAAATGTGGGCATAGTATTGGCAACACCACCGTAATCGGCAATCTTACGGCTATGCATACGGTCATACAGTACGCCCACAGACAAGAACATGGCAGCTGAAATAAAACCATGTGAAATCATCTGTACGATTGCGCCTTCCAAACCTAAGCTATTAAATATAAAAAAGCCTAACGTGACAAAACCCATGTGTGAAATTGAAGAGTAGGCGATCAACTTTTTCATATCTTGCTGCACCAATGCCACTAAAGCAATATAAACAATTGCAATCAATGACAAGGTAATCATCATCGGTGCAAGTGTATGTGCAGCATCAGGTGCAATAGGCATCGCAAAACGTAAAAAACTATACCCACCAAGCTTTAACATGACAGCCGCTAGCACCACAGAACCTCCAGTAGGCGCTTCAACGTGCGCATCTGGCAACCAGGTGTGCACTGGCCACATCGGGATTTTTACGGCAAATGCCATGAAGAATGCCATAAAGATTAATAGCTGTGGCTTCATTTCAAGCTGTAAAACGTAGAAATCGGTAAGTTCAAAACTTCCACCACTCTTGTAATACAAGTAGATAAAAGCAACCAACATTAACAATGATCCAAGCAAGGTATAGAGAAAAAACTTAATTGTGGCATAAACACGATTTGCGCCACCCCAAATACCAATCACTAGAAACATTGGGATGAGCATTGCTTCCCAAAACACGTAATACAAAATGCCATCTAATGCACTAAATAC
Organism: Methylophilaceae bacterium; assembly: GCA_043788445.1. Taxonomy (GTDB): domain Bacteria; phylum Pseudomonadota; class Gammaproteobacteria; order Burkholderiales; family Methylophilaceae; genus JACMMS01. The sequence goes on along the minus strand of JAYVTW010000093.1, from coordinate 6,357 downwards.
GCCAATCATCAAACCAGACATAATCAAAAAGGCAGCCATGTATTGCGCAATTCGTGATTCAATTACTTCCCATGCAGCAATCACTACAATCACCGTTGTAAAACTAGTGAGCAATATCAGCGGCACAGCAATACCATCTACACCTAAGTGATAGTTAATATTAAATGCGGGTATCCAGCGCCAGCCTTCTTGAAACTGAAAGCCACCATCAGCGAAATTAAAATGTGTGTAAAGGGGGATGGTAACTGCAAATGCAACCAAGCTTCCAATTAGCGCTAACCAGCGAGTTAGATTAGGGGATTTATCGCTACCAAATACAAGTACAACAACACCTAAAGCAATTGGCACCCAAATAGATAGACTTAAAATATGGCTCAACATATGATTTTTATTGTTATGTTTTCATGAAAAGGGTTAAAAGTAAAAACACACCAATAATCATGGCGAATGCATAGTGGTAAATCATGCCAGATTGTAATTGACGAATCACTCCTGAAAGCCTGCCGATTAAACGCGCCGTGCCATTTACCATCGCGCCATCAATCAGTTGTACATCGCCGATTTGCCAAAGTTTATTACCAATCAAGCGTGAACCACCAGCAAATACTTTTTCGTTAAAGTTATCGAAACCATATTTATTTTCTAAAATTCTATTGATCAGGGCAAAACGTTGTTGTATGGCTGCCGGAATATCAGGACGCTTCATGTAAAACAACCAAGCAACTGCTACCCCTGATGCTGCAAGCAAAAAAGGTAGGCTAAGAAATCCGTATAAAGCCATGCCTGCTGGAGTATGGGACACGGTATTGAAATGATGTGCTAAATCCTCCATCGCTGGATGCGCTTCATAATTCACAAAAATTGCACCAGTAAAAAAATCGCCAAACAGCATAGATTTAATCGTAATGTAACCAATAAATAGCGATGGAATAGCCAATAATATTAATGGTAATTTGACCACCCACCCTGGCTCGTGTGGATCATCTGTCGGTGTTAAGCCATGATGTGCTTCATCATGCGCATGATCATCATGGCCTTGGTCGTGTTTAGCAATGCGCCATTTTTCTTGCCCATGAAACACTAAGAAATATAATCTAAATGAATAAAATGCAGTAACAAATACACCTGCTAATACGGCGAAATAAGCAAATCCACTACCCGTAATATTAGATGCTGCTGTGGCTTCGATAATAGAATCTTTAGAGTAAAAACCTGAGAAAAATGGTGTGCCAATTAATGCTAACGACCCTATTAACGAGGTAATCCAAGTCACAGGCATATATTTTTTTAAGTTACCCATGTTGCGAATATCTTGATCGTGATGCATCCCCATAATCACTGAGCCTGCACCTAAAAATAGTAGCGCTTTAAAAAACGCATGCGTCATTAGATGAAAAATTGCTACTGAATAGGCAGATGCACCCAATGCCACTGTCATATAACCTAGTTGGGACAAGGTTGAATAAGCTACGATACGTTTGATATCGTTTTGAATGATACCTAAAAAGCCCATAAATAAAGCGGTGATGCTGCCAATGATCATGACAAATGACAAAGCGGTATTTGATAACTCAAACAAAGGTGACATACGTGCCACCATAAAAATACCTGCTGTTACCATTGTTGCAGCATGGATCAACGCAGAAATTGGCGTAGGGCCTTCCATTGAGTCTGGCAACCAAACGTGCAGTGGCACTTGCGCTGATTTACCCATGGCGCCAATAAATAACAAAATACAAGTTACTGTCATCAACGACCATTGCAAACCAGGAATTAATACCACTTTCACATCGACTAATGCAGGAGCTGCTTTAAATACTGTTGCGTAATCAAGGCTGCCCATAAAAAACAATACCATACCGATGCCGAGCAAAAAGCCAAAATCGCCAACACGATTGACTAAGAACGCTTTTAGATTCGCATAAATTGCCGTGGGACGCGTATACCAAAAACCAATCAGTAAGTAAGAAACTAAGCCTACTGCTTCCCAACCAAAAAATAATTGCATGAAATTGTTAGCCATGACCAACATCAACATAGAGAAAGTAAATAAAGAAATGTAGCTGAAAAACCTTGTATAGCCTGGGTCTTCATGCATATAACCGATGGTGTAAATGTGCACCATTAGCGAGACAAAGGTTACGACTACCATCATCATGGCCGAGAGTTTATCCACCAAGAAGCCCACTTCAAAACTCACGTTACCCGACGTAAGCCAAGTATAAACGGTGCCATTGAATACGGTGCCTTTAATCGAATCGTTCAGCACAATTACTGACAGAACAAATGATGCGCCCACACCTAATATAGTCAACCAATGCGCACTTGCACGCGGTAGTTTCTTGCCAAGTAAACCAACAATTATGGCCGCGACTAAAGGCAGTAAAGGAATAGCTAGATAGATTTGTTGCATGGTCATTATTGTGAAGCTCTTAATTTAAGGGGGCTTATAAAAATGTAGACTTGTAAACAAGACAATACGCGAGCGAACAAAATGGATGTAGCATAAAAATGATATGTAAGGTGATTTTCATGAAAAGTAACGCAGTATGGTGACGAAATATACATTTTTAGGTGTTCCATTTAGCCTTTCAGGCTATCCAAATCATCTACATTAATCGTGCGTAAATTACGGAATAACACCACCAAAATTGCTAGCCCAATTGCAGACTCTGCTGCTGCAACCGTTAAAATAAAAAACACGAAAACTTGGCCTGCTATATCGTTTAGATAATGTGAGAAGGCAATAAAATTGAGATTAACTGCGAGCAACATAAGCTCTATCGCCATTAATAAAATGATGACATTTTTACGATTTAAGAAAATACCAACCACGCTAATTGCAAAAAGTAATGCGCCAAGAATTAAATAATGTGACAACCCTACTGTAATGCCCATTATTTATTTTCCTCTGTTTTGTCTGCAACTGAATTATCTGCATCATGCTCTGTTTCAGAAGCTACTCTCACAATGCGTATACGATCTGCACGTTTCACACTCACCGCTTGAGATGGGTTTATGGATTTGGATTCTTTTCTGTCACGTAGTGTCAAAGCGATTGCTGCAATAATAGCAACGAGCAATACCACTGAAGCCAGCTCAAAAGGCAGTAAATATTGCGTATACATCACATGACCTAGTTCTGCTGTATTACTATAATTAGCAGTATGCGATACAGCCGCAGTAACGGCAAAGTGTTTGCTACTAAGTATCATGACCATTTCTACCGCCATCAATACACCAATAAAACCCGCCATAGGCAGATAATCCCAAAAGCCTTCGCGCAGCTTGTCTAAATTGATATCCAGCATCATTACGACAAATAGAAAGAGCACCATCACGGCGCCAACATAAACTACAACTAAGGCAATCGCTAAAAATTCCGCTTGTAATAGCACCCAGATGCCAGCAGCAGTAAAAAATGCTAGCACTAAGTTTAGTGCTGCATGCACAGGGTTACGCGCTGTAATAACACGCAAACCTGCCAGCAATAAAATGCTAGCTAGTATATAAAATACAAAGTCGGTAAATATCATTGTTTGTGCGTTTTAGTTATTTATAATTAATTATTGTTATGAAGCTATCTAAAATTTCTGTCTTGAGCACGGTCTTCGGCAATCTGATTCTCGTACTTGTCACCGACAGCGAGTAGCATATCTTTGGTATATAGCAAATCACCACGTTTCTCACCGTGATAATCAAAAATACGGGTTTCAACAATAGAATCAACAGGGCAAGATTCTTCACACATGCCACAGAAAATACACTTGGTTAAATCAATGTCGTAGCGTGTAGTGCGGCGCGTATTATCTTCACGTTGTTCTGACTCAATTGTAATCGCCAATGCGGGGCATACTGCTTCACATAGTTTACAAGCAATACAACGCTCTTCGCCATTAGGGTAACGCCTCAGCGCATGCAAGCCTCTGAATCGGCCAGATTGTGGTGTGCGCTCTTCAGGATATTGAATGGTGATTTTGCGCGCAAAGAAGTAGCGGCCAGTTAAGGCCATTCCTTTGAGCAGCTCAATCAACATTAAGCTCGTGAGCGTTGTTTTAATCTTATTTATCATTAGCTTTAGTCAATAATCATAGTAAAAAAATTAGTGGAACAAATAAGCCAATGGCGTTTGCATCATGCCACCTAAAAATACAATCCAGACGATGGTTATCGGAATAAATACTTTCCAGCCTAAGCGCATAATTTGGTCATAACGATAACGCGGAAAAGTCGCGCGGAACCATAAAAACAAGAACAACAAAAAGCCTATTTTAGCTAATAACCACAAGAAACTATCTGGCAAAAATGGCAGGGGGGATAACCAACCACCCAAGAACATCAATGCGGCTAACGTACACACTAAGATAATATTGGCGTACTCAGCTAAAAAGAATATCGCAAAGGCCATGCCTGAATACTCTACATGGAAGCCGGCCACAATTTCAGATTCGCCTTCAGCCACGTCGAACGGTGCACGATTGGTTTCCGCCACCGCACTTATGAAATAGACGACAAAAAGTGGAAATAATGGCAAAAAGTACCAATGCCAAAAACCACCCGATTGACCCAACACGATTTTGCCGAGATTGAGTGAGTTAGCACACATAATCACGCCTACTAAAGCAAAACCCATGGCAATTTCGTAAGAAACGATTTGTGCGGCAGAGCGTAAACTACCTAAGAATGCATATTTAGAGTTTGATGCCCAACCTGCAATAATTACGCCGTAAACCGCCACGGAAGTCATTGCCAGTAAATACAGCAAGCCGGCATCAATATCAGCTAACACTAAATTTAAATTAAAAGGGATTACCGCCCAAGCTGCAAATGCAGGAGCAATAGCTAATACTGGGCCAAGCAAGAACAAGGCTTTATTTGAAGCTGAGGGCAAGATAATTTCTTTAAATAATAGCTTTAAGCCATCTGCAATCGGTTGTAAAAGACCGAAATAGCCAACGCGATTTGGCCCAATACGCACTTGCATGTAGCCTATGACTTTACGTTCTGCCAAAGTGAGATAAGCTACAGCACCCATCAATGGTAAAACAATCGCCACAATTTTAATCAAGGTCCAAGCCGTGACTTGCACCGCATGCCAGTAGCTGCCGAAGATATTAGAGAAGAAATGCATCAAACTTTCCATGGATTACTTATCCCACGACCTTAGCCGTGAGCCCCTATTGCAAAAGTTTGATTGCTATCAACTTTAATGGGCTGTATTTTTTCAAGCGTAATATCGCCCATTAAATCACCCAAACTTAAAGTTGCCTCCGAAGCCGCTGCTACTCGCACGCAACCAATTGCAACGTGATTATCCAAACGTACTGTGAGTTGGGCGCTACCTTCGCCTTGTTTAACCAGTACAGTATCACCTTCAACTAAACCTAATTTAGTCAATTGTTCTGCGTGCATACGCGCCATCGGTTTGATGTTGTACTTAGTTTTTTGTAGGGCCGGTGAGCGACGAACAATTGGATCGGCCTTATATTGAGGCACTTCGCCAATACGCTGCAAACCTTCTGATTTAATTTTTACTTCAACCTCCACCAACTCTTTTAGATTGTTGTTCAAACTGCGCCAAACTACAGTAGATGGCTTCTCACCACCAAAAATTGCGTCTTTAACTTGCTCACTACTATCAAAATCAAAACCTTCTAAGCCAAGAGTATTCGCCAACACACGTAATACTTTCCATGCTGGGCGACATTCACCTAGTGGCTTTGTCACAGCAGCAAAACTCTGCACACGCCCTTCCATGCTCATTAAGGTACCAGATGTTTCTGTAAAGGGCGCAATTGGTAATAACACATCAGCGTCATCTAACGCTTCAGACTTATAGCATGTAAGTGCAACTACACACTCAGCCTTCTTCATGGCAGCGTTTGCTAACGCCGCATTATTACAATCTAGCGCCGGTTCAATATTAACCAACAGATAGGCTTTGCGCGGCACTTCAAGCATCGCACGTGCGTGCATACCTTGTGGTGATGGCATAACACCGACTAAATGTTGGCCAGTACTATTAGCTGCTGATGGCAAAATACCACCCTTGGCACCGCAAATGCCGGCAATGGCTTCGGCCAAGCTATACATTTCAGTAAAACGTGGGTTGTTAAGTGCAATATTACCTAAGAAAATACCTATTTTTGGTGAGATTAAATCCACCTCTTTACCATGACCAGCTAAGCTTTCGGCCATAGCTTGTGTGTTATCACGCAAACGAATTTCTTCTAACAATTTATTAAGTGATGGCGGTAAACACAGAGACAAACGTTGTAAGCCTGACATGGCTTTTAACACTTGTGCTAATACGTTCACCATATCATTCGGAGTTACAATTACTTTGTGTGCGATATT
>JAYVTW010000092.1:0-3394 GCA_043788445.1 Methylophilaceae bacterium | reverse complement strand
AGCAGAACAACTTAGCCATGGTGAAACACGGGTGATGGGATTAATGGTTGAATCGCACTTAAATGAGGGGCGTCAAGATCATACACCAGGTTGTACCCTAGAATATGGCAAATCAATTACAGACGCGTGTTTAGGTTGGGAGGCTACCTTGACCTTATTAGAGTGTTTGGCTCTTGGAGTACAAGCTAGACGCAAATTTATCTAGCTATAGAATCTAGTCAAAGCCTTGCCTAATTTTGACAATTAAGCAGGGTTTTTTTATGCTGCTTGGTTAAAAAAACACGTGGGTTACGTGGGGTAATAAATACTTGTTCACCCTCTTTTAAAGCTAGTTCTCTAAACCGTTCACGTGACAATTCAACTTCTATCAACTCTTCTTTGCCCTCTTGCGCTAACTCAACACGTACTAAAGAACCAATGGCATGAATATAAGTAATTGTGGCAGATAAGGTTTCCCCTTCAGTATTACTTCGAGATATCTCAATATCATGTGGTCGTACAAAAGCTGATGCCGTTAAGTTATCTGCATCGAGGTGATCCTCTAAAGAAACTTTTAAATCACCAATGTGCGCTGTGCCTTGATGCACACGGCTGTGAAATAAATTTACATTACCCAAGAACTGATACACAAAGGGTGAGGCAGGATGATCATAAACATCAGTTGGGCTGCCTATTTGTTCAATATTGCCATGATTCATCACCACAATACGATCCGCCACTTCTAGCGCTTCTTCTTGGTCGTGTGTCACAAAGACGCTAGTAATGTGTAGTTCGTCGTGTAAACGACGCAGCCAACGGCGTAAATCCTTACGTACTTTGGCATCTAAAGCCCCAAAAGGCTCATCAAGCAACAATACACGCGGCTCAACCGCTAGGGCTCTAGCTAAAGCAATGCGTTGGCGTTGACCACCGGAAAGTTGTGGCGGGTAACGGTCTGCTAACCAATCCAGTTGTACTAATTCTAATAAATCGTGAACACGACCCTTTATTTCAGCTTCACTTGGACGCGTAGAAGCAGGTCTTACGCGTAAACCAAAAGCTACGTTTTCAAACACGGTCATGTGGCGAAACAATGCGTAATGTTGAAATACAAATCCTACATTACGCTCGCGAACATCGCTATTTGTCGACTCCTCACCGTTAAAGTGAATGCTACCAGAATCTGGGCTTTCAAGCCCCGCGATAATACGTAGTAATGAAGTTTTGCCACAACCGGATGGGCCAAGTAAAGCCACCAATTCGCCATCTGGCACCTCTAGGTTGATGTTGTTTAACGCAGTAAATTGTCCAAATGTTTTATTGATATTGCGTATCTCTATGCTCATATTATTCCTAAACTTTCACATCACGATTGATGTTGGATTAACTAACTTACTAGTCATTAATTTCTACAGCTCGATTAGCTCGCCATTCAACAGTGCTTTTAAGAGCAAGCGTCACCAATGCGAGCAAGGCAAGCATTGAAGCCACAGCAAAAGCTGCTACGTAATTATATTCGTTATAAAGAATCTCCACATGCAATGGCAGAGTATTGGTCATGCCGCGTATATGGCCTGATACTACAGATACCGCGCCAAACTCGCCCATGGCGCGGGCATTGGTTAATATAAAGCCATAGAGCAAACCCCATTTCACGTTGGGCAAAGTTACTTTCCATAAGATTTGCCAGCCAGAAGCACCTAATACTAATGCAGCTTCCTCTTCTTCTTTGCCCTGCGATTGCATGAGTGGAATAAGCTCGCGAGCAACAAACGGAAATGTGACAAATGTGGTAGCCAATACAATGCCTGGTATAGCAAAAATCACTTTTAAATCGTGGTCACTTAACCAGCTGCCAAACCAGCCTTGTAAACCAAAAATCAGCACATAAATTAAGCCTGCGACCACTGGAGATACCGCGAATGGCAAGTCAATGAGTGTAATCAACATGCTTTTACCTTTAAATTCAAATTTACTGATGGCCCATGCTGCAGCTATACCAAACACCAAGTTGAGCGGTATGGCAATGGCTGCTGCAATCAAGGTCAGTTTAATTGCCGATAATGCGTCTTGTTCAGCTAGCGCAGATAAATAAGCGCCATAGCCTTTACGCAAAGCTTCGGTAAATACTGCCGCTAAAGGCAAAAATAGAAATAAGCCTAAAAATAATAGCACGCTTGTAATCAACGTCCAGCGTATCCAAGTCGGCTCTGCAGTCGCACGGCGGTTAGATATTTTGCACTGGGATTTGGTCAATTGTGAAGTACTGACAGGTGTAGTGGATGACATCGTTATCTCTTAATTTATATATAGTTTAGTGCTCAATGGCTTAGTTACGGCCAGTTAAATGTCGATTCGACCACCACTGCAAGCCATTAATGGTAAACAATAAAGTAAACGAAATTAGTAGCATCACTACTGCCACTGCCGTAGCACCAGCAAAATCGTATTGTTCCAGCTTGGTGATGATAATGAGCGGTGTAATTTCAGACACCATCGGCATATTGCCCGCAATGAAAATCACGGAACCATATTCGCCTATTGCGCGAGCAAACGCCAAAGCAAAACCAGTAAAAATAGCGGGGCTAATTGCGGGCAAAATAACGCGTAAGAATATTTGTAAGCGGTTGGCACCTAAGCTGGCAGCAGCCTCTTCAATTTCAGCCTCAAAATCTTCTAATACTGGTTGCACGGTTCGCACGACAAATGGCAAACCAATAAACGTTAAAGCAATGACAATACCTAAAGGAGTAAACGCTATTTTGATACCATACGGTTCAAAAAGGCTACCAATCCAGCCATTCGGTGCATAGATTGCAGTCAGTGCGATTCCCGCCACCGCAGTTGGCAATGCAAAAGGTAAATCGATAAAAGCATCAATAAGTTTCTTACCTGGGAATGTGTAGCGTGTAAGTACCCAGGCCGTAGTTAAACCTAAAAAAGCATTAATCAGTGCCGCAATAAACGAGGCGCCAAAAGTGAGTTTATAAGATGCCACCACCCGCGGTGAAGCAACCGCTTGCCAGAACTCTGGCCAGGTTAAGGTAAATGTCTTGAAAAAAGCGGCTGATAAAGGAATCAAGACAATTAGGCTTAAATAAAACAAGGTGTAACCCAGGCTTAAATTAAAGCCTGGCAACACATTGCCTGCTTTGTTGATATTTTTTCGATAGGTAATTGCTAAGGTTGTCATGATAGTGTCGTTTCTTTAGGCTACTACTTTGCTAATATGAGTAAAATTTTACTGTTTAAAACTTTAGTAGGTTGCAGTTCTTTCGCATGCACAGGCTTACCTAGAAAATAACCTTGTAACAAAGTAGCACCGGATTCAATGGCAATATTTAACTGGCTTTGACTTTCTATGCCTTGCACAATAGGCTTTGCACCTAGGTCATTAGCGGCTTGGATTAAATGA
>JAYVTW010000091.1:0-3325 GCA_043788445.1 Methylophilaceae bacterium | reverse complement strand
CGCCTTAGTAATGGCTGAAGCTGTTGGGGCAGAAGTGAACTCACCATCAACTATAATACCCTTGGCGTGATTGGCGCGAAATCCCGCGTGTGGACCACTTGATAATGTAGTGAGTGTGTCGACAATTTGCTCAACGACAGGTTTTTCAGTTGTGGCAGCTAACGCAGTAGTATCTGCATAAGCATTGCCCATATTTAAAGCAAGCAAACTTATGCTAAATAATGCTTTAGAAGAAAATTTAATCATATTGAATCCTAAAAGTTAAATTTAAAATGACGTTGTACTATTTCACATAGATTACACGCCATGGTTTTTCAGCCAATCTTTGGCTAACTTTTGCGCATAATCAGCTGCAGTTTTATTATAACTAGGGCGGTAATCTGCGTTAAAGCCATGGGTTACGTTTGGAAATACAACAATCTCGGACTTACTACCAGATTTTTCTAATTCAGCCTGCATGTGTTCAATAACTTCAGGCTTAATAAATGTATCGGTACTAGCATACAAACCTAGGACGGGTACTTTTAAGTTGTGTGCAATATCTACTGGGTCGTTCGCTTTAATTTCAGATTTCATCCCATTAAGTAAGCCATAGTACGCTACACCAGCTTTAACATTTGGGTTATGTTCTGCATAAAGCCATACAGTGCGACCCCCCCAGCAATAACCAACTAAGCCTAACTTTTCAGTATTACTTTTTTTGTTTGATTTTACAAAATCAACTGTTGCATTTAAGTCTGAAAATACTTGATCATCGGGCACTTTACTTACTACTTTGCTTAAAATCTCACCAATATCAGTCATTTTTGATACATCACCTTGACGTGCAAAAAGTTCAGGTGCAATAGCCAGGTATCCCATTTTTGCATAACGACGGCACATGTCTTTAATGTGCTCATGCACACCAAAAATTTCTTGAATGATCAGAATAACTGGAAAATTTTTACCGGCAGAGGGCATTGCTTGGTAAGCGGGAATGGTGCCGTCCGCCACTGGCACTTTCACTTCGCCAGCTTCAATGCCATGCATATCAGTGGTAATTGCTTGTGCTAGTAAAGGTTGTGATGCAATTGCAAAACCCACTGCAAGAGATGTCATCATAAATGCCCTACGCGTAAAACCAGCCGTTGCAGCAGTTGGCGTATATTCTGAACTGTTAAAATCTAGTGGTTTAGAGCCGTAAGTTTGTAAATCCATAGTCGTTCCTTAAAGAGAAAAAAATAAATGAAACTAAAGTTTAATGTGGGCTATAAGCGAACCTCTAAGCGCTATCAACTGGTCGTTGATCGTGTGTATTTCAGATGTCGAGCAACCTGTGATACAAGCTACTTTTATAGGTATATGTTGAGATTTTTCTTGCAGTTTTTCGCCTAGTTTTGTTAATTTCACAATTACACATCGCTCATCCGAAGTATCTCTTTGACGTGATAAATAACCATTTTTTTCAAGACGCTTCAATAGTGGCGTTAATGTACCAGAGTCTAAAAACAATCGCTCACCCAGTGTGTTAACCATGATGCTATCTTGTTGCCACAGAACAAGTAATACCAAATACTGAGGATAAGTGAGGTTTAGTGCGTTGAGTAGAGGCTTATAGACTTTCGTCATACTGAGTGATGCAGAATAAAGAGCGAAGCACATTTGTTGATCCAAATTAAGTGGCAGCGTTTTTTCTAAATTTTTCATCTCTTAATTGAAACTTTGAGGACTGTTATTTAATTTCATAATAATACTTTATCACAATTATATTGTATACAATATAATTTAAATCTTATGTGAATTTTGTTATTTGCAAATATGAACTATGAGCTAAATTGACATTTAAAAAAATTAAGTGGATGGAACCGCACGATTATGCGGCCTTAAGATTAAAACTAACAGATTGATTGCTGAATATAATAATTCAGTTACTTAAGCACCGCTTTTTTTCATTGCTTTGCCATCGGCAGCACGTTGACGACGTACTTCTTTAGGGTCAGCGATGAGTGGTCGGTAAATTTCTACTCGATCCAGATGACGCAAGAATGTATCTAATTTTGTTAATTTGCCAAATATGCCTATTTTGTTAATACTTAAATCTATCTCTGGGAATTTAGCCATAATATTCGAAGCTGCAATTGCTGCTTCGGCAGTGGTTTCTGTCTCAACGTTAATAGGAATAATAATTTGCTCATGCGGTAGCGCGTAGGCGACCTCTACGGTGATGTTATTTTTCATGTTATTCCGTTCTTTATCAGTTTGGTTTAAAGTATCTTAAGCGTACACTTTATCTGCATGTGCTACAAAGCCATCTACAAATGTATTGCTAATGTGATTAAACACAGGTGCGATTAGCTTTTCTAAGAACGCATTAGCAAACTCGTAATTAAGTCGAAATAAAATCTTACATGCTTCATCTGACAATCGAATAAATTGCCAATCACCTTCTAGATGTTTAAAAGGGCCGTTTTTAAGTTTTATTTGCATGAGGCTAGGAAAAGTTTTGTGATTTTCAGTGGTAAAGCTTTGTTTGATTCCATGAAAAGCAATGTGTAATGTAGCAGTTGTTTTGTTATTATCGCGCTCAATTAAATCCACGCCTCCGCACCATGGCAAAAATTGCGGGTAATTTTCAACGGCATCCACCAACGCGTACATTTGCTCTGCTGAGTGCATGACTAAGACTGTTTTTTCAACAACATTCATTTACGAATTATTTCTAGCGTAAAATAACTATTTTAAGCTATTCGTTATCAATAATGAGCATCGCACAAAATAAAAAAGCTTTTCACGATTATTTTATCGAAGATAAATACGAGGCTGGTATCGTCCTAGAAGGCTGGGAAGTCAAAGCTATTCGTGATAATCGTGCCAATATTAAAGAAGCCTACGTCATTATTCAGCGTGGTGAAATTTATCTTATTGGCTGTCATGTTACACCGTTAGGTGCTGCCTCTTCACATGTACGACCAGATGCTATTCGTACACGTAAATTATTGTTACATAATGAAGAAATTTCTAAGCTGATTGAAAAAGTAGAGCGTGCTGGTTACACGATTGTGCCGTTAGATTTACATTTTTTAAAAGGCCGTATAAAAGTACAAATTGGTTTGGCGAAAGGTAAGAAACAACACGATAAACGTGACTCTGAAAAAGAAAAAGACTGGGAGCGTGAAAAAGGCCGCATTATGCGTTCACACAACAAATAGTTTTTCTAAAGTTATAAAAGCGTATAATTATATTTCTCTTTGGGGCTGACCAGGTTTCGACGTGGGTTACAAAGCAGTGCAGGGCATACCGAGGCTCAGATTACCTCGTAAATACAGCTGAACAAGTATAGTCGCAA
>JAYVTW010000090.1:0-2518 GCA_043788445.1 Methylophilaceae bacterium | reverse complement strand
CGCTACACACACTATGCTTTAATGGTGTTTGGTTATAATCGTATTCCTATTATTTCTTGGTTGCGCGGTCAGGCAACTGAGTCGCTAGACCACGCTAACAAAGCTGGAGAGATTATTACGCATTTAGGTGGCCACCCATCACTCTCTATTGGGCCGTTACTGGAAACGCATAATCACGATATTGGCGACATTTTGCGTGAGTCATTAGCCCATGAAAAATTAGCACTTAATAGCTATCGCGAGCTGTTGAAACTGGTGGAAGGCGAATCGGTGATGCTAGAAGAATATGCGCGCGAAATGATCTACATGGAAGAATTGCATATGGGTGAAGTAGACAAAATGCTACGTAAACCAGGCGATATTGCGGTATTCAGTATGTAATCCATTTAGCTCAACCTAATCAGGCTTGAGCTAATAAAAAAGGGCAGTTAAACTGCCCTTTTACTTTTTGTAAACTGGATTTACAGAATAAATATTATTGTATTTTGTTTTCTGTGTTAAGGGCGCTGACACGTTTAGCGCCGTTGTAGTGGACTGTCCAGTAGTCTGTGTTTAAGTTCTCAACTCGCACTACGCCACCAGCTCTGGGTGAATGAATAAAGCGGTTGTTGCCTATGTATATGCCGACATGGGAGAAAGTTTTTTTCAAAGTATTAAAAAACACTAAATCACCTGGTTGTAAATCATCTTTGGCTACTGTTTTGCCCATTTGGCTAATTGCTCGTGCTGTGGGCGGCAGCGTTAGATTAGTCGCCTGTTGGAATACATAACGTACAAAACCACTGCAATCAAAACCGGTATCGGGCGATTTTCCACCATAGCGGTACTTAATACCTGTTAGGCTTAGCGCGTTAATTAACACTTCTTGCGCCTTGTCTGTCCAGCTTTCATTGCTAACGTTATTGCTCTGCGTTGAATTCGCTACATTGCTATCAGCATTACTCGATAACTCAGAATCCAGTTGTAATGGATTAGCAGACAAGCTATAAGCAGCAACGCTTAGGTTACTTGCCGAAAGAGTTAGTACAAAAATTAAAAACAATGATTTCATAGGCCATTCAATTAACTGCATTTTATTTGCGGTGCTTAAAATACACGGCAAAACCAATGCGGATTACATTAAATTAGCGTATAGATTAACAGGGTATTTGCTCTGCGACAATAAAAAATAACCCTTATGTGACATTTAGTATACCCACACGTGGGATAATTGATGGCTATGTCGCCCAAAATTTCAAGAACACAACTAACGCAAGTATTCAGCAGTGGCGGCGCTTTGTCTGAATCTATTGTTGGCTACAACCCTCGTCAGCAGCAGATAGAGATGGCCCTTGCTATAGAAGACGCAATTGCTAATAACACGCAACTGGTAGCGGAGGCTGGTACCGGCACAGGTAAAACTTTCGCCTATTTAGTCCCTGCATTACTTTCCGGTGGCAAAGTGATTATTTCTACCGGGACTAAAAATCTGCAAGATCAGCTTTTTACACGTGATTTACCCAATGTGCGCGATGCCCTGAAGGTCCCAGTTACAGTGAGTATGCTTAAAGGCCGGGCCAACTATGTATGTCATCACCATTTGGAGCGAGCTAGTAATGAAGGGCGTTTTGTATCCCGTGAAGATGCAAAATACGTGCATATCATCAAGAATTTTGTTGAGAATTCTGCCACTGGCGATAAATCTGAGCTGATAGAAGTGCCTGAAAACGCCACTATTTGGCCCAGTGTTACTAGTACCCGTGATAATTGCATGGGCCAAGATTGTAGCTTTTATAAAGACTGCTTTGTGATGGAAGCACGTAAACGCGCGCTAGCTGCCGATGTCGTGGTGGTGAATCATCATCTGTTTTTTGCAGATGTGATGTTGCGTGACGAAGGCGTAGCCGAGCTGTTACCCAGCGCCAATACGGTGATTTTCGACGAAGCGCATCAATTACCCGAAGTTGCAGGTTTATTTTTTGGCGAAGATATTTCCACATCACAACTGACCGAGCTTTGCCGCGATAGTCTTACTGCGCATCTCACACTCGCTAAAGATTGCGTAGCTTTAGGCGAGGCGATTCCCAAACTAGAAAAAGCTTGCAAAGATTTTCGGCTAATTTTTGCTTACGAAGGCTCGCGATTGCCAGTGAATAAAGCATTGGCGCTAAAAGGTTTTGAAACAGCTTTTAGCGATATGCAAGGCATGCTAAAAGCTTTAAATGTAGTGCTTGAAAGCCAAGCTGCGCGCGACCCCATGCTAGAAAAGTGTTGGCAACGCGGCGAAGAATTAAATGCGCAACTCAATAGTTGGTTTAAAGCCAGCAACCCAAATTTAGTGCGTTGGGTAGAGGTATTTACGCAATCTGTGCAATTACACGCAACGCCACTTAGTGTGGCAGATAGCTTTAGCAAGCAACTCAACGCGCAACCACGTGCTTGGATTTTTACTAGCGCCACGTTGGCGGTCAAAAGTGATTTCAGTCACTACATCGCGCAAATGGGCTTGCATGATGCCACTACAGGCTTTTGGGAAAGC
>JAYVTW010000089.1:0-8855 GCA_043788445.1 Methylophilaceae bacterium | reverse complement strand
ATTATGTAGGTAGTGTTATTCAAAACTTATCTATTTTCTTATTTCTTTTACAAAATTTCTAATCGTAATATCCTAATGCTAAACTTCGTTGTATCAACTATAACCTTTTCCATCGCTGCGTTTATATTAAATCGTATATTAAAGACGCACCCAGATAGTCCTCGTTCGATTACATTAACAGTTGTTATTGTAGCTACTATAGTTTCATTAGGTGCTGGCTGGGCTGTAGATCAACTCGATGGTGATGCTGAATTGCATAAGAATGACCCTTCCATGACGGAAGTAGTAAAGAGTGGTGATCCAATGAAAATAGCTAAGATGTTAGTCGGTTTTTAAGTAAATGAATTTAATTAACAAATTATATAAGCCATGTCCTCCCTAAAACATCATCATGTCTACGTGATTGAATTGTCAAAATATGTGTTATTAGAAAGGAAGTTTAAGAAATGCAATCCTAATTACATCACAGGCAAACCCTGTGTGTATGTTGGACTAACCGGTCTAGATCCTGATTTGCGATTTGATAAACATAAGGCAGGTATTCAATCCAACAGATATGTTAGGGATTATGGACTGAAGCTTCTACCCGATTTATACGAGGGATTTAATCCAATGTCATATGACGAAGCTTCTGCAAAGGAAGTAGAAATAGGGATTGATTTAAGAAGTGCTGGTTTTGGTGTTTGGCAGGCCTAATGTTAATAAAAAAACTTTAGTAACAGTGAGATAAAATTCCAAGAATTTTTATTCCGTTTTACTAAAGTTTTTATTAAGGAGTAACGTACGACATAGTTGATCAGTCAAATCCTTTGATTGCGGAAATACTTAACTTTCACTATTGATACTTTAATCAAGAAATGGCTTAGTTGCTGGCCAAAATCTTTCGGTTTTTACACTTTAATATATTTGCATTGATTTTTAATTTGGTATTTGGATCTAAGATAACCCATTAGAGTAGAGCTAACACCATGAATAAACATCATTGAATATTAAAATTAGTAGTAATCATAATATGAGTATATCTAAATATTAGCTTTTTGGTTGCAAATACATACAATGACTTTGTTATGATGAAATGGCTTTACCTTAAATGTGTATATACTTTTCTAGTCATAAATATAATTCAAAGTAATTTAAAACTTTATAGTGTTTAAAATATGTTTTATAAAAATTAGCCCAATAAGCCATCATACGTCCTTAATTTAAAAGTAGTTATTACTAATCTTGTAATTATTTTTTTGGATTATCTATTAACTTCAATAAAAATTTTATGGCATAATTAAAAAATAATTGTGTAATAAGTAAAGCTAAATAATGATTAAACCAATCAAGCCAAAATTTATATTTGAATATTCGTACTGGGACATAATCCCTTCTTCCTTAGGTGTGCTTCATCTCAGTTATCTGATTTTTATAGTTTTATATTTTAATCATCTAACATTGCCTAACGCTATTTTACTAGGGCTAATTTATGCTATTAGCATCTCATGGAATATTAACGGCATTGCTCATAATTTTATTAATAACCCGTATTTCAAATCACAGATTTTAAATCGAGTTTTTAGTGTTATCGAATCAATTACTATTATTTTCTCCCAAACATTTTATGACGCCGTACATAAAAGGCATCATATGGGTAATAGTGATCGCCAGAATGACAAGGGAGATACAATTGATTGGTTATCTATTTCGATATGGAATTAATGGTCAAGCTGAGAATGTGTGGTTATATACATTAAAAGGTTATTTTAGAGATGACCCTGCTTTGATATATAAAGAAATAAAGCGGAAAAGTCCTTTTTTAGCTAATTTTGGGATATTCGAGATTGCTATTTCTATTAGCTTTGTTGTCATAGGTTTTATAATAAATTGGCGTTGTATGTTATTTTTGGTTCCGTTTTATTATCTTGGTCATTGCCTATCTTCTTTAAATGGATTTTATGAGCACTGGCGTGGAAATCCAGACAAGCCGATTGCTTGGGGGGGTAAGTAGCTATAACTGGCTATACAACATTCTCTGGTTTAATAATGGTTATCATGCGGAGCATCACTTTAGACCCAAATGCCACTGGTCAGAAATAAAAGAACTTCACGAGCAAATTAAAGATGAGCAAAAAAAAGCTGGTGTACATATAATAAAATGGTCCCATGCCTTAGGATTTCTTCAAAAATAATTACTGTTAATACGTGTTAAAAAAGGGATAGATTAGAATCTATTAAGGTAACCCTGGGGGAAATTTAGGAGGGGTAACAGTTAGTAATTAATAACGCAATGCACATTAAATATTGGCTTAGAAACATGTTTATGAATGACTTGCTCAGATATTTTAATAACGAGATATTAAAGTTAATTACTATTTTTACTAACCAAATTACTTTCCATTTTAAGATGTACTGTTGCAAATTGAGCCTCTGTTGAAGACAGATATATTTGTATCGCTAATGATTCGGTCATGGCTCAATGGTGAGACTATGAAAAAAATGGTTTAATCGGCGGCTCTTTTCAGCTCCACTTCTGTCTATCAAATGGTACTTCAATAACCTATCAAAAGATAAGTTTTCCCAAGCGATGAATGGTGCACTTGAGAATAAGTTAAACATCAATCAGGATGAAGCCTACTAAGAGTTTCCTTAAAATAGAAAGGATTATGACTTTGTCGAACAATTATCTCTTGAAGGGAAGTAGGCTTTTTATTTTTACTAACTTCCAACAATCTTTTGTACTATCAGGCAGCCCACCATATCTCCCTCGACGTTGACTAATGTTCTGATAGTATCTAATGGGCGATCTATCGGAATGAGTAACGCAACGGCTTCGATTGGTAAACCAACGGATTGTAATACCATGATCATAGTCACCATCCCCGCACTAGGAATGCCAGGAGCCCCAACAGAAGCAATCATAGCAGTTAAACATACCATTATCTGTTGGCCAATACTAAGGTCAATACCAGCCAAATTTGCAATAAACAGTGCAGCAGCAGCTTCATACAAAGCCGTACCATCCATATTGAGATGTGCACCTAATGGGATCACAAACCCAGAAATACTTGGGCTCACATTAAAATTATTTTCAATACAACGAAATGTTACAGGCATTGTGGCTGAGCTGGAGCTAGTGGCAAAAGCAGTAATCAAGGCCTCTTTAGCCCCTCTGAAAAACCTTAAAGGGCTCATGCCTGTGACAATAAATAACAATATTGGCAGAACCACCACCCCATGGAAAATCGTAGTTCCAAAAATAATCAGTACAAATTTTGTTAATGCAGATAAAAGCACGCCGCTTTGCGTGGCGATTAACTTAGCGATAAGCGCCATAATACCAATTGGCGCAATTAACATAATCCAGTCTACAACTTGTAAACTCAGATCGAAGAGATTTTGCATCAGTTGGCGAAGTCCGTAATATTGGTTATCACTATTGATGAAAGCAATACCCAGAATAATTGCTGATGCTACTACTGCCATCACGTTACCTGCCGCCATGGCTTGAAAAGGATTGACGAATAGATGATGTAAAAATTTACTCAAAAACTCAGCGCCAGAAATATGTAACGTATCATAACCAGAGATTGTGGTTTCAAACATTTTTAAAGTTAGCCCTTTTCCTGGGCTAAATAAGTTTGAAGCGCTAATTCCTACAGCAACTGACAACGCCATTGTGAAAAATGAATAAAACAGCGTGATCTTCCAAACTTTATGCATTTGTTGGTGCTTACCAAGATTTGCAATTCCGACGACAATCGAACTAAAAACTAAAGGAATTAGGACCATTTTCAACAAATCAATAAAGGTGCTGCTCACTAATCCAAATACTAATAAACCAAAATGAGTGGTAGATTCATTTTCATGGGTTGAGAACCATAGACCAATAAGGATGCCTGTTATCGTTCCGATGAGTATGCGAGAGTTATTTGAAGCTAATTTTGTCATTTACGTTTGATAGATGGTAATACCTGATTCTTTGCATTTAAATATTACTTACTAAGTTATTGGGACTATCTGGCTTTAGATATGATGACATGCGTTTAAAACTGAACAGATAAGCGCAGTTGTACTCGTTGAATTTTGACTATGTAATCAACAGCCATGTAGTAATCTAAACCTATAAACACTTAGTCAAAACTAAACGTGCACAATTCATCTATTTTAAACGCGCGTCCAAAATTGCTATCATTTAGGTAATGATTACTAAATGAATTGGCCAACTTTTAGTATAGTTTAAATTGATTTTGTTTTTGCTTTGTATTGCTGATGAATGGCTTTGTAAACTGCTTCTATTTGTTTTTGCTCTTCTAAATCTAACTTGCCATCACCATTTGCATCTAAATGGTTAAAGATTTTTTCTGAATTTCTTGGATTTCCTGCCAAATATTCTTCTTTGGTAATCACACCGTCTTTATTTGCATCTAAGCCTGAAATGCTAAAATCACCTTGCAACATACCTTCACATTTTTTTTCATGTGCGGTATCTTCTTCTTGATGTCCTGCATAGGCCACATGCGACCCGCAAACTAGCATTAAAAAACCAATACATAATCTTGTTTTTGTCATTTTTAAAACTCCATTTTAAATTACTTGGTGTTGATTTATAAAGATTAGTTCAGTGTTATACCCGTTGTGTGAAATGCATTTTGTAAGACTGTTAATTTAATTGGAAAAGTACCATAAGTTATGAGTGCATTTATGCAGACACAAGGTTTTCGAAATACTTCAAATTTCCTAAATTAAGATCATTTGTGATAAGGATTATATGTTTACCGAATTAGGTAAAACAAATTTTTTGATGATATTTAAGTGCAGAGTTTTCCGATTTATATAACCATAACTAATATCTTATTAACATTTTAAGTCAGATAAAAAAACATTTCGTCAATATTGTATATACTGGTTTAGACGTTATCACTATCTTTAAGACGATCCTCAAAAATTTGCTTTAGCAAAGGCGTTAATGATCTCACTGTCAATACGCGTTTCAGAAGTAAGCTGTCGCCTTCATCTAGTTTTTGCATACCTAAGGTGGTGCGAATACTAATAGCTTGTGGGTCCCGCTCTATCACGAATAAGTTGTCGCCCGCACCAGTCTCACCAGTTTGAATAACGCGTAAATAAAATCCACTTCTGCCACTGCGTAAAAACTCTTCCAAAATATCAGGATGACCAATTTTATGCCCAAATTTAAAGCAGGGAATGCGTGGCATGGTTACTTGCACAACAGCGCCAGTTTTGGCATCACCAATTTGTAAAATATCGCCTATGCAAATGTCCTCTTCAAGCAGACCTGAAATTGTGAAATTTTCTCCAAAAGTGCCATAAGCTAAATCAGGTAAATTCAAGCGACTTTGCCAGTAGGCGTAGTGCTCAAAAGGGTAACAGTAAGCGGCTTGATGTTCACCGCCGTGCACGCTTGAATCAGCTTGACCATCACCCACTAGCGTTAATTTACTGAGCCATACACGACCTTTTGCAGGAGTTTTGTCAATAGCTGTTAATACTTGCTGACCATTTATTCCCACCAGTTTTGGTGGCGAAGTATTCACTGAAAGTAGTTTCATTATTAAATTTTAAGATAAATAATTATATTAACAGTTATAAAGCATTACAAAATAGGTGTATTGATTTGCACTTAATATTAATCCAATTTACTTTAAAAAATGCATATTGTATTTACCCACTAATTGTTGGATAAAATAAGAAGTCAAATCATTTAATGCCTACGAGATGAGTCAATCATAAAAGCAATTCATGAGGGTACATTTTTGCACTGAAATTAACATATACAACAACAATTTGATAATTATGTGATGATAAGATAGTTACTTTAAACTAGATTATTCATTGTGTAACTTCTTCTTGTAGCTTTGTTTACCGTCACTGCTCTTATAGAAATCATTGGTTGTTACCTGCCTTAGCTTTTTCTAAAAGAAGAAGAAACATATTATTACTTATTCCAACTGCCATTGCATTAGGGCTTTTTGCTTGGTTACTCACTATGCACCCAACAGATGCTGTGAGAACATATGCAGCATAGGGTAGAGTGTATATTGTAATAGTTTTATGTGTCTTCGTTTTATTGAAAGTATTACCCTAACCCGATAAGATTTATTTGGAGCGACTATCGCACTTATTAGTATGTTAGTTATTGTTATGCAAACCAATTCGGTGCAATGGAATAATTACTTTTGATTTCTCAACGTCTATTATTAGCCAAAAATAGCAATTCAATTTTAAGGTGAGATGATTTTATTAATGAAAATTTTCAATTATTTGCTTTTTTTACGCAGATGCAAAAACTGTTCATCGTACGATCTCCCTACAATACTAACCAAAACGCCTGTTGTCCATCCAAATGAAAACAATCCTGACATAGCAATTAACAACGCTAATTGTCTCCACTCATGGGGCAATATCACATCACCAAATCCTAAAGTAGTATAGGTTTCACCAGAGAAATAAAAAGCAGTTCTCAAATCTGGCATGGCATTAATAAGGTCTAATGTGAATGCCCAAGTCAATATTTCAACCATATGAGTCATAAGCATCATTGCTACTAATACGCCAAAAGAGAGCTGACGTTTTATCATACTTTTTTGACTGATATAGGCAGGCCGATGGCTTTCAAATTTATGCATAACGAAATACATACCAAAACCATGAATTATCATAATAAAGATGAGTAGACTTGCACCCATTAAAATTTCAAAAAGAGTACGCATTGGCTAAAAACTTTCTATGAAAGAATAAACTAATTTCCACGATCTAGATTTCGCATCGAGGCTTAAATACAGCTTATGGCCTGTTTGTGCTACATAATGTTCAAAATAATATCGAGATGTTGGGTCAGATTTTCTAAGATGTGGACACCTTAGTCAAGACAGTGCACATAGTTAACATGTTCGGAAAGATGAGAGTTTCTAACCAACTTTCCTGATGCGGAAATTCATAGATGCTAGATTACTTCTCTAGTTTGTTTAACGGTTCATTTGTTTCTGCCAACTGATTTGTTGCTATTATTTGGGCAGCTTTCAGGATATTCTCTCCTGTCATTACTATGTTTTTATTTTGAAGCACTATTGTAGAACCTTCAATCTGTTCTTTTAATATTTCTATTGAAGTTATAAGCTCATCTATTACTTTTTTCTTCAGCATCATTATAGTCTTTAAAGTTTAATTATATTTTAAGTTAACTCAACTGCATTTATTTCACTTCGTTTTCCCCAAGAATGCATTGACTAGGTCCATTGGTAATGGAAAGATGACAGTGGTATTTTTGTCTGCACCAATCACTGTAAGCGTTTCTAAGTAACGAAGCTGAATCGCTTGTGGTTCTTTTGCCAAGATTTTAGCTGCTTGGAACAACTTTTCAGCTGCTTGCAGCTCGCCTTCGGCATGAATCACTTTGGCGCGGCGCTCGCGCTCGGCCTCTGCTTGCCTGGCTATAGCGCGTATCATGGATTCAGTTAGATCAACTTGTTTAATTTCAACGTTTGATACTTTAATTCCCCAACTATCGGCCTGTGTATCCAGTGCCTGCTGAATGTCAAGATTCAATTTCTCTCTTTCTGCCAGCATATCATCCAGCAAGTGTTTTCCAAGCACAGAACGTAACATAGTCTGCGCCAGTTGGCTTGTTGCATTAAGATAATCGACTACCTGAATAATAGCTTTTTCTGCATCAATAACTCGCAAATAAACAACTGCACTAACTTTTACTGATACATTATCACGTGATATTACATCTTGAGTCGGCACCTCAAGCACTCTGGTGCGCAAATCCACTCTTACCACTTGCTGGATTAATGGGATAATAATGACTAGTCCAGGGCCTTTGACGTTCGAAAACCGACCTAGAGTGAAAACAACACCACGCTCATACTCACGAAAGATACGGACTGCGGAAGAAACCAACACGATAGCAAAAGCAATCACGAAAGCTATCCAACTTAGATCCCATGTCATTAATATCTCCTTCAAAACATATAGAGAACGGGTGCTCTACAAGATTTATAACTTAATCTACACTATGCAGACAGAAGGGCAAGTGTTATATTTTTAGTCTTACAACCCTGAGGAACATTCCATGATAGATATATCAATGCAGCGAAGAACATTCTCCAATTGGAACATCAATCGCTAGCAGTAGGAATCCCCGCCCTGTAGCGCAGGTAGTATGTCAAGACTATCATATTGGGATTGATAGGTATTTTATGAAGTTGTGTGATTTTTTTTAATAGTTTTACTCACACTATTAGAGGAATGCTGGGTTCTTAACAATGAAAATTAATAGTATTGAACAAGCTAGGTTAAAAGAACTACAGTCATATTGTATTTTAGATGCCTCAAATGAGATTGATTTTGATGATCTTACTAGGCTAGTTGCGAGTATTTGCGATACACCTATCGCAACTGTTACACTCATAGATCAAAATCGCAAATGGTATAAATCTGCTTTTGGTTTAAAAGAGCGAGAGAATGACCAAAGTGTAGCTTTTTGTGCGCAAGTAATACTTTCTGGTTATATCTTTGTCATTCCAGATACCTTACTAGATCCTAACTTCTTATCAAATCCTGTAGTCACCGGGTATCCCAATATTCGTTTCTATGCTGGTGTACCACTTATTTCACCAAGAGGCCACGCAGTTGGTACTCTGGCAATCAAAGACTATCGACCTAGAAACTTAAGTCCACTGCAACTTCAGTCTCTAAAGACACTCGCTGATCAGGTGATGGTGAAGCTCGAACTACGCCGCCAAAATATCATTCTTGAGCGTTCATCTAAGGATATTGACCGGATCAATCAAAAACTTATTTTACAAACTGCACGTTTTGAAAAAGAAAGAGATTTTCTTAGAACC
>JAYVTW010000088.1:0-3921 GCA_043788445.1 Methylophilaceae bacterium | reverse complement strand
TTGACGGCGTTGATGACCCAATCGCGCCAGAAGTGGATGCCGGGCGCGGCGTACATGCGCTCTTCGGAATCGGCATAACGGAGGACATCGAGCCAGTGGTATCATACGTGCTGGGATAGACATTTGCTCGCGAGTCAGACCTTTTGGGTAACCTTTGCCATCCATACGCTCATGATGGCCGCCAGCATATTCTGGCACCCGCCTTAAACTTTTAGGATAAGGTAATGATTCCAACATATGAATCGTCACTACAATATGGTTGTTGATGATAGTGCGTTCCTCTTGCGTCAGCGTGCCACGTTTAATATTTAAGTTATATACCTCATTTTCATTTAAAAAATTAACTTTTTTACCATCGGCATTGATATATTCATAATTGGAAATATCCTGAACACGCTTTTGCTCTTCAGGCGTCATAAACTCACTGCCAAGATTTGATTTATGTAAAAACTCTCTATCTTCATCCAGATTCAGCACAAAACTATGATATTCAGACTCTAAGCTGGCAACATCAATATGCTGATTTATTTTCAAGCTATCTAATTGTTTTTGCAGCAATGCAGTTTTTGCTTGAGCTTTCACCAACTCAAAACGCTGGTCAATAAGCTCTATGCGGTCAAATATTTTAGCTAACTTTGTTGGCTTATCCATTACCCACTCTGGGGTAGCAACCTTGCCGCAATCATGTAGCCAAGCGGCAATTCTTAGCTCATACTGCTCCAACTCAGTCATTTTAAAATCTTTTAGTGGGCCAGTTTCCGTATGTTGTATGGCTTCTGCCAACATCATAGTCAGTTCTGGCACGCGCTGGCAGTGTCCACCTGTATAAGGTGATTTTTCATCAATTGCATCAGCTATTAACTGAATAAAAGCTTCAAATAGGCTACGTAAGCCTTCTATTAAATTATGATTGGTTAATGCAATCGCCGCTTGTGAGGCTAAAGATTCAACTAAACGCTGACTAGATGCTGAGAACGAGATAATTTCCTGCGTCTGTAAATCTATGGCATTAATAAGTTGTAATACACCAATAATCTCATTTTCATGGTTTTTAAGTGGGATAGCTAAAAACGATTTAGACCGATAGCCAGTACTTTGATCAAATTTACGAGTACCTGAAAAATCAAACCCCTCCGTCACATAAGCATCTTCGATATTAACCGATTTATCTTTTAGCACGGCATGAGCAGCTACCATATTAAGATTAGGGCTGCCATCTGCTAGATAAAGCGGCAAAGGTGGAAAAGGTATCTCGATGCCTGTAGTACCCCCCATATCTATTGATAGGGTATCTGTATGCATGATTTCGAACTTCAAGCGTGAATCTTCAGTGATGGTATAGAGCGTACCACCATCAGCATTTGTAATCTCTTTTGCCCCTATCAAAATTATCTCTAACAGGCGATTATTATCACGCTCGGAAGATAAAGCCACGCCAATAGAGTTAAGACGTTCTAATTGTTTAATGAGAGTTTCTTGACTCATAATTCTTTGATGATGTTTTCTAAATTAATTGGCATTTGAAAGATTACTCAATATACTAAACTGAATTTAACCAATATAAATATTAAATTAAACAATTGGTTATTTAATTTCTAAGAATTTTATCTTCACACTAGCAAACTCAATGACATCTTGATCAATGAGCTGATGCGCTTGTAGCCCAATTGATTGTCCATTCACTATTGGTAGGGATTTACCTTCAACATGCGTAACAAAATAGCCATGTGGTCGCCGAGTAATCACCGCGACTTGCACACCAGGCTTACCTAATGTCGTTAACGCTTTATTAAGCAACAATTCACGACCCACATTAGAGCCATTAAGTACTTGTATACGTCCATTAGGGTATGAGGTTGCAGCACTAGTAGCTGCAATTGGCTTAAGTGCTGTGGTAATTGGGGTAATGATACTTGGAGCGTTAATGCTAGTATCTGATAGGCCAGCACTAGACATCGCCACTATTGGGGCAACTGAATTATTCGCTGTAGCATTAAAAATCATCGTTTTTTCAAAGCTCCCCTCGTCTCTTTCTGGTACGATTTTATTCGTTAATGCCTCATTAATGTATTTAACGTGGTACTTACCAAATTCAATGACATCATTATGATGCAACAAATGCTTTTTAATAGATTCACCATTGACCATCGTACCGTTAGTACTGCCCATGTCCTCTAAAAAAGAATCTTTGCCGATGGTGAGTATCGTCGCATGTACGCCACTCATTGCCAAATTATCAAGATAGAGGTCGTTAGTTGGCCTACGACCAATAGCAATGCGTTCTTTATCCAGCGGATATTCTCGTAAAAAATCACCTTCTAGCGAAACAACTAACTTTGCCATAATTTGTCCTGTTATAGCTTGTTATCATACTATTTTAGCCAACCCAAAAAACGCTGAAATTTACTTTGATCCAATGGGAAAGGTCTAGAAACCTGTGCAATTACAACTGAAATATTATTTTTTCCGCCGTTATTGATTGCTATATTAATCAATTTTTCCGTTATAGATTTAAGATTAGCATTTAATTCAATAAGAGTTAAGCGAATATCTTTATCCTCTACTAAATCAGATAATCCATCAGAACATAAAAAGACAAATATCATCTTGCACTACTGCATATTCATGCAGCTCTAACTCAATCTTTGCATCAATATTTAATACACGTGTCATAAGATTTTTTTGTTGATAGGAACTTTTGCTTGTGTAGCTGTCATTAAACCTGCATTAATTTGCTCTTGAACTAATGGATGATCTTCTGTTATTTGGATTAACTCATTTTTACGCAAACGATATAGCCGAGAATCACCGACATACCCCACTAGAATTTTATTATGTGTAAACAGGCATTCAACTAAGGTTGTGCCCATACCAGCACAATATGATTGAGTTTGTGACACTTGAAAAATGACCTCATTGGCCTTTTTAACAGCATCAATCAACAACTTAGACTCAGTTGTTGCGTCTAGAATTTAAATCTTAAAAAATGGTGCCACTGATCGTTCTGTAATGGCTTCTTTAAGTTCAGCGATTAGAGTTAAAACAGCTGTTTCACTTGCCACTTCACCGGCTTTATACCCATGCTATCAGCTAAAATGAGTAAGCCAATTGAAACATTAATAGCAACTCCATCTTAGTTGTGGTCTCGACGTTGCCCAATATCTGTGAATTGCACAACTTGTAATGCTCATTTAAATTCATAGTGCAATATACACAGGCGCCTTAAAAGGCAAGTCTCTGACTACACCTCCACTACAAGCGGTTAACACCGTTAAAATTTGGCCACTATATTGATAGCGGTTATGCATATCTTTTTCCGGATAATATATAAAACACTTTGCTAATTTTAGATTGACGTAGAACCTATACTTAAAAAGTTGCGCGCAAATACGCCTAGCAAAGCAGAATCTGTAAAAATCTACTATCGCTGGCATGCTACGAAATGAAGGAATGAATAAGTCAGCAAAAAGAATCTGGAAAAACATTGCATAGCATTAAACGCAAAAGGACTAGCGCCCCATCTCCTTAGGACGCACTGCCGTAGCCAATTTATCTAAAACACCATTTATGTATTTATGCCCGTCAGTACCGCCATATAACTTGGCTAATTCCACACCCTCGTTAATAGCTACACGATATGGAATGCTGTCATCATAAATAAGCTCATAGCCAGAAATCAGTAAAATTGCGTGCTCAACGGGGCTTAGTGCACTCAGTGCTCTATCAATATAAGTAGCAATACGCTCATCTAACTCAGCCATATGCGTTCTAACACCTGTTAACAATTGTTTAAAATAATTTTCATCAGATTTTTTATACTCTGGGTCTTCTAACATATCGCGAAATACTTGTCTTAAATCCGTCTGATTTAACAGTTCACGATATACCGCTTTAAGCGCTAATTCACGTGATTTACGACGG
>JAYVTW010000087.1:0-6079 GCA_043788445.1 Methylophilaceae bacterium | reverse complement strand
CTATTCCTCAAGGAATGTGAGTTTAGATTTAATTACGGAACACCCAAACAACAACTGTTAATATTGAAGGAATGGGCTGAGATTTAAGGCTAATCTACTTCAGCCCCAAAAATTAAGTTTAAGGAAGAAACCTAATGGAACGTTGGATACTTTACGCCTTAGCCTCGATGTTTTTTGCGGGATTTACTTCGGTGATTGCCAAACAAGGCTTAGCTGGCATTACCCCAGAACTAGGGTTATCACTACGCACAGTATTTGTTTTTGTATTTATCTTAATGTTTGCAGCTTTTGCAGTTTCACCGAGCGAACTACACAACTTAAATAAAACTAACTATATCTGGCTAGGCATGTCCGGCGTTACCACGGCGCTATCATGGGTGTTTTATTACAAAGCACTTAAAGTGGGTGATGTAGCCACAGTCGCACTGATTGACAAAGGCAGCGTGATTGTCGCAATTTTTCTGGCATGGATTTTACTGAAAGAAGCAATTACCCTGCGCATTATCATCGGTGCAGCACTGATGTTGACTGGCTTAATTGTTATCGCCAAAAAATAATCGTTTAAAAGCTTTTACAGCATTAAACGATTACTCGTACTGGCATTATTTTCTTTTAGTTTTTCAACAAACTGAACAAACTCAATCTTATGCGCCGCTTCTAACTCTTTTGCACGAGTGCGCAAGCTGGCAATTCGTAAATCACTCGGTAATCGTTTAAAGCCAAACACAACAATATTACCCGGCTTACCTGTCGGCAACATAAGCACATGGTTTTTAAAACTTTGCTCTATACGTTGTAAATAGATATCAAATTTCTTATCCGAACCCCATAAATTAATTACCAGCATACCGCTATCACTCAACGTTTGTGCGTAGTTATCAAAAAATACTTGCGTGCAAAAATCTGGTGGAATGCCAAACTGATCAAACGCATCTATTAGTAAGACATCAGGCAGCAAAACATCGGCTGAATCTTGATGTTCCAGCAAACACTTTAAACCGTCACCTTCTATTACTTCCAGTCGCTCGTCATTTTCCGGCAAGTAAAAATGGCTACGTGCCACATTGATAATCTCCGGGTTAATTTCAATTACGCGACTAGTAAGTTGTTGGCAATACTCATGAATATATTTAGGTAGAGAGCCGCCACCCAAGCCGATGGATAGCACATTTTTAATGTTTGGATTAAAAAGCAAAAAGCACATCATGCCACGTGTATAAGTAAGCTCTAAAGCGGTAGGGTCCTTAACACGCATGGCACTTTGCACGGTGATAGAGCCTAAGTGTAGTGAGCGTACGCCATCAATCTCACTCACCTCAACGCTATTATCCGCCTGATCAAAAGCTCGGTGGATTTTTCTCATTATCTTATTGAGCATCTACTTTAGCATTGGCTATTTCTGCACCGTCAGCATCTTGAGCAAGTGTGGCGTCATCAACAATAGCGGCATCCTTAGACACAACAGTTGACTCAATTTCTAATTCAGCTTCTAGTTCGGCATCCAACTCAACAATGGCGTCTGCACTCGGTTCTGACACAATCGCTACAAAACGAGTAGTTAACTCCATCAACAGCGTATCAATTTCTTTAATTTGTAAAGTCACGCGTGTGGTTGGTTTTAGCGTTGGTAGGCTATGTACTTTAGTGAAAAATGGCACTTCTACCAAACGCACTAAGTTATCACGCCAAACCGTAGCGGTCACCTCAGTGATATTTTCTTGTACTAAATATTGTAAGCACCAATAGCGCTCCATGCGCGTTTGAAAATCGCTGTACGCACTATAAGTCTGTTCAAAATTTCGTAGATGCGTGGTCAGTTCTTGGCTGTTTTTAGGGTAAGCAGGCTCAGTTGCTTGTATCGCTGCAATAATTTGTCGCTGATTAATTAAATCAACCGCGCGACGAAGTGGCGAAGTACTCCAAGCATATTGCGCTACACCCAAGCCTTGATGGGGCTCAGCCTTGGTAGTCATAAATACTTTCCCACCAGTTTGCGCACGATATAAGCCAGAGATTTCATGCTGCGCTAATAATGCACCCCATTGATTATTAGCTTCTATCATTAGCTCAGCCACTAGCTTATCCATTGGTGCGCCACGACGACGACCAACAATACTAACAATACCATCCGTTACGTAAAAATTGTAATCAATCTGCACAGGCTTATTCGGATCAAACTTGCCACGTGTTTTCTCTAAGCTTTCAGCCAGGTTAAATAAAAACAACAACTTAGACCAATAAGGATGACCACTGTCTTGTTCTAAAGTCGTTTCATTAAAAAAAGGTTCCAGCTCATCATGGCGCAAGTTTTCGGCCATTTTAATGCGCTCTAATTTGGTATCGCGCGAAACAATACTCAAATCTTCGGCCACTTCTAAATATAGCGATAGCACAGGTTTAATCTCACCAGCATCTAAACTAAATGGCCTAATCGCAACCTCGGGCATCATGGTGATTTTATTACCCGGCATATACACGGTAGATAATCGTTGCATTATCTCAACATCTAGCGGCGAATCCACCGCAATACCTAATGCTGGCGCTGCAATGTGAATGCCCACTAGCGTGTTGCGATTAGCTAATATTTTGACTGTGAAAGCATCATCAATTTCTGTCGTCGTGCTATCATCAATACTAAAAGCTTCGGATTCTGCTAAAGGTAAGTTTTGCACAATCTGGCTTATTTCATAATCTACAAAATCAGAAGCTTTAGGCGTGAAAGCAATACCATTTGGAAAGTGCTCACGTAAAAAAGCCCCGAGATGATAATCATGCACTAATGGAATTGCGCCACAAGCTTGCAGTAATTTGAGGTGACTTAAGTGCGACTCAGCCGAAGCAGTATCTAAGGTTTTATATTCAAACGAGTTTTTATCAGGCGCATACAGCAACATATCGAGCTTTACGGCAATATCTGCAGGCAGTTCATACGCTTTGAGTTGTGCTACAAAACTCGCCATCCTCTCAGCCAGTAAACGCTTTTTCTCAAGCCCTGCCAGCGCGGCTTTTAATACTTCTGCCGTTGCCGCTTTATAAAGGCCTTTGCCCTTACGGTTAAAAAAAATCGGCGCGCTGTGCAGCCTAATCGCAGTAGCTGCCGCTTCGATAGAGGTTGGCTTACGCCCATAGTAATCGGCCGCAAATTCAGCAAAGCCAAACTCAGCATCACTACAACATTCCCACATAAAGCCTATGTCTAATGTCGCTGCTTCAGTATTTGCAGCTTCGATGAAACCATTCATTTCACCCTCAAAGCGCAATAATACATTATTAGCTTTGAGCTTGCTGCGCTTGCCAGATTGCGATTCAATTTGCAGCGCACCCGGAGTTTCTGTCATCACCGAGGCGACTCTGAAATGTCCATCTTCTTCGTAAAATACGTTCATTATTTGTCTAGTTAATTTTGTAGTGCGTATTTTACAGGGTAATTTGCTTCGTTATACTTTAGAATTATGTGTTATGTCATTTGTGCCTGTAAAAACTCAAAATTTGGGTTGTAATAGAGGGCGCACAGAGCGCAGCGTCTGTGATAGCACATCGCTTACGGCGAAGGTCACATATTGCGTAACGAAGTAATGCACCCCGTAACAAACCGAAAGATGAGTTTTAAAAGGCACTAATTATGGATAATCGCATACCAGTAACAATCCTTACCGGCTTCTTAGGTAGCGGCAAAACAACACTACTTAACAAACTACTCAATCACGAAGGCATGAAATACACGGCTGTGATTATTAACGAGCTTGGCGAAACTGGCCTGGACCATATTCTCGCGCAATCTACTTCCAAGCATGTAGAAAGCAGCTATGTGGCAGACAATATGGTGCTACTGCAATCGGGCTGTATCTGCTGCACGCTAAGAAATGAAATGGCTGACACTATGCGTGATTTGTTTTTTAAACGCGCACTGCAGGCTATCCCTGAATTCAAACGCTTAGTCATAGAAACCACAGGCATGGCAGATCCTGGCCCTATATTGGCTAACTTAATGAATGAGCCAGTAATTGAATCGGTATATCGGCTTGATGCGGTAGTGGTAACCCTCGATAGCGCTTACGGTTTAAAACAACTAGAAGAACATAGCGAAGCACGCAAACAGGCTGCAGTAGCCGACGTATTGCTACTCACAAAAACTGATTTAGCCAGCGCGGATGAAATTAGCGCACTCAAAGAAAAACTAATCTCAATTAACTCAACCGCCACACAACACCAAATAACCTTTGGTGAAATTGACCCGCTAATGCTAATTGATGTTGGTTTGTTTGACCCATCAGGTAAACATGCTGCGCCAGAACGTTGGCTACGTTCACCGCTAAAGTCTAAATTGAGTAAAGGCATGTTGCCACAAAAGCTACATGATGACGAAATCACCAGTTTCACGGTAACTATGCCTAAGCCACTTAGATGGTCAGATTTAAAGCCGCGCATATTATGGCTGTGCCAAACCTATGGCGAAAAACTGTTGCGTTTAAAAGGCATCATCCATGCAGAGGATCAATCTGCGCCACTGGCGATTCACGCCGTACATTTTACGCCCTACCCACCTACACTTTTAGAGGGCTGGGATGAGGAAGAGCCTATTTCACGTATTGTGTTAATTGGTAAGGGTTTAGACGAATTGGAAATTAGAAAAGCGTTGATGCAGGTTTGATTAAATTTTATGTACATTGAACTTAAGAAGCTTAAAGAACTTTGGGATGATGAAACTCTTACCTAAGCAGAATATCAAGAAAAAAAGTTAATTTTAAATGGTCGCTAATTTATTTCAACTCACATAATCCCCACCATACTAGACATCTCAGACATGAAATCTAATACTCACCTGTTTGGTTAGGCTTTGCTTACTAA
Source organism: Methylophilaceae bacterium (assembly GCA_043788445.1). Lineage (GTDB taxonomy): Bacteria > Pseudomonadota > Gammaproteobacteria > Burkholderiales > Methylophilaceae > JACMMS01. The sequence continues at coordinate 1,231 of JAYVTW010000087.1, read as the reverse complement.
GCATCAACCTACAAACTATACTATTTCTCTCTTTATTTCCGCAAGAGCGGAAATAAAGAGAGAATGGATAATGTATACAACAAGAAAATAGTCAAAAACTGAAACATCAAGCTCATCCAAAAATATAATTAACTAATCTCACTCCAAATCTTTTCCAAACGCTTGATTGACACTGGAAACGGCGTTTTAAGCTCTTGGGCGAATAATGAAACGCGAAGCTCTTCTATCAGCCACCTAAATTCCAACACCTTTGGATTAAGCTTGTCAGCTTTGGTTTGTTTATCTACTAGCACTTCCCAGTTTTGCCAAATTAGCGCGACACTAGCTGCATTTTTGCCATCGCGGTCTGGGTTACTCGGTTGTTTTTCTATGCGCAGGCGTAGAGCTTTTAAGTAACGTGGTAATTGTGAGACATTTTCCCATGGCGTTTGGCTGAAACAACCCGTGTAGATCAGCGCCGCAATTTGACTTTCTACATCGCGTTTTAAACGGTTAACCGTAGCTGGCATTTGTGCTTGTTTTGTAGCGAGTAATTGATATTCTGCAGCAATTGCATTCACAATGCGGCATAGCGCGTCTGTGACGGCTGGCAGGCGAGTTCTAGCGCGTTGTTTGAGTTTCATAAATGCATCATTGGTACGTGGTAAGTCATCTTCACCAATAAAAGCACGGTCTGCAATCGCGCCGAGCATGTCTTCTTTTAAGTCTTCAATACTAATAATGTTACGCAGCAATAAAGCATATTGGTTAAAGTTAGGCAGGCCTTTTTCTAGCTGCTTCATTTGTTCTTTAAGCTCAAAACGCAGCAAACGACAGACACCTGCACGGTGATTGCGTGATGCCTCACGCTCTGTATCAAACAGTTTAATAGCGACTGAATCTTGATTATCTTCCAGCGCAGGGTAGCCTGTGACTTGCAAGCGCTCGCCATCTATATCACGCTCAAAAGACAAGGTATCGGGTAAGTCGCCAAAATCCCATTGTTTGATGTTGGTTTTCTCAATATCAGGCGATGTGTTACGAAAGGTGAGTTGCGCAGCAGAGCCTAGCTGTTTTTTAAGTTGTAGCCAATCACGTCCCATTGCCAACTCACGACCAGCATCATCTACCACGCTAAAATTCATAAGCAGATGCGCTGGCGTAGGTTCTGTCCAATCATCTGCGGAGATTTTAAGCGTAGTCACCTGCTGAATATACGCAGCAAGTACAGCCTTAATAGCACCATCACCCA
>JAYVTW010000086.1:0-27803 GCA_043788445.1 Methylophilaceae bacterium | reverse complement strand
GCGGTTGCAGTTTTCACAAAAGTTATGTGAATGCGGCGAAATAAAGCCAATTTTAGTTTTGCTATTAGCACCATCAGATTTTAAAACTTGCCAATAACGCGCGGGGCCGCCTGTGCTGAAAGTGCTGGCGATTAGTGTGTGCTTACTTTTCAATAGCTTTAAGGTTTCGTCATTGCTCACAAAGGTGCTATCACGTGTATGGTCAACTTCACCCAATGGCATTTCTTCAATAAACGAAATATCAATTTCTTGGTCAATGGCATAGTCTACTAAGCTTGATGCCTCGTCATCATTAAAACCGCGCATTAATACGGTATTGATTTTGATATTATCAAACCCCACTTGTTTAGCGGCTTGTATGCCTGCAAGTACTTTATCTAGTTCGCCAGTACGGGTGATTTTTTTAAAACGTACAGCATCTAGGCTGTCTAGACTAATATTGATGCGTTTAACGCCAGCTTTTATTAAGCCATCTACCCTTTTTTCTAGCTGACTGCCGTTAGTAGTAAGCACTAACTCTTTTAAGCCAGATAACTGGCCAATTTCTTCAAATAACCAGAGTGCATTTTTGCGAACTAGCGGCTCGCCGCCGGTAATTCGTACTTTGCTTACACCTAAACCTACAAATATTTTAACTAAACGTGCACACTCTTCTAAGCTGAGCACTTCGTCACGTGGCAAAAATGTCATATCTTCACTCATGCAGTATACGCAACGAAAGTCACATCTATCAGTGATGGATAGACGAATGTAATTTACAGTACGACCAAATTGATCTACTAATACGGGTGTGTTTGTTGACATTTTCTTGTATGCAGAGTGATATAATTTTAATCTATGAAATACTACGTGCAAAACCTTTACACGTACAGTTTAACCTAGCTGCAATTCAGTATATTATAATTAAAGTTGATTATTACTTAAATCAACAGTCTTAATACTTTGGAGTAGGCGTGATAGTGAAAGATTCACAATTAAGTTTGCAGCTAATCGATCAGCATATTGCTGCGCATAAAGATGTGCCTGGCGGCTTATTGCCTTTATTGCATGCTATTCAAGATGACTTGGGCTTTATACCGCAAGAATGCTATGCCAGCATTGGCAAAGGCTTGAATTTATCTGTAGCCGAGGTGCATGGCGTGGTGACGTTTTATCATCATTTTCGTACCGAGCCAGTAGGTCGTCATATCTTACAAATCTGCCGCGCAGAGTCTTGTCAGTCTATGGGCTCTGAAAAACTAGAGGCGCACATAAAGTCATGTTTGGATATTGATTATCATCAGACTACAGCAGATGGTGCAGTGACTTTGGAGCCGGTTTACTGTTTAGGGAACTGTGCATGTTCACCAGCTGTCATGATAGATGATGAGGTATATGGACGCGTGGATGAAAAAAAAATCAACCAAATTATTGAAGAAGCACGTGCCATTAAGGAATTAGCATGACAGTGACTGTTTATGTACCGCGTGATTCTAGCGCGTTATCGTTAGGTGCCGAGCGAACGGCGAAAGCTATTGCTGCAGAAGCTGTTAAGCGTGGCATGACTATAAATCTAGTACGTAATGGCTCGCGTGGCATGTTTTGGTTAGAACCGATGGTGGAAGTGGCTACAGACAAAGGTCGCGTTGCTTATGCGCCAATCCAGCCTGAAGATGTGGCTAGTTTATTTGATTCAGATTTCTTGAATGCTATTTTTACAAGTCATGGCGCGCACCCGCTCTACTTGGGTTTAACTGAAGAAATTCCTTATTTAAAAAAACAGCAACGTCTGACATTTGCGCGAGTGGGTATTACCGATCCCGTTTCTCTAGATGACTACCTTGCGCACGATGGTTATAAAGGCCTGCAAAATGCACTTAAACTCAGCGGTGCCGAAATCGTAAAAATTGTGACTGACTCTGGCCTGCGTGGCCGTGGTGGCGCAGCTTTCCCAACAGGTATTAAATGGAATACAGTTCTAGCGGCAGGCGAAAAAAATAATCAGCTAGTGACGGAACCGACGCAAAAATACATCGTATGTAATGCTGATGAAGGTGATTCTGGCACGTTTTCTGACCGTATGATTATGGAAGATGATCCGTTTGTGCTTATTGAAGGCATGACCATTGCAGGTGTTGCAGTGGGAGCTACACAAGGCTATATTTATTTACGTTCAGAATATCCTCATTCCTTACACACGCTGAATGCTGCGATAAAGAATGCTTACGGCGCTGGTTATTTAGGTGATGATATTTGCGGATCTGGCAAGGTTTTTCATTTAGAAGTACGCCGTGCCGCAGGTGCGTATGTGTGTGGTGAAGAAACTTCCCTACTAGAAAGTTTGGAAGGCAAGCGCGGCTTGGTGCGATTTAAACCGCCATTACCAGCAATTGAAGGTTTATTTGGTAAACCAACTGTTGTAAATAATGTTATTTCACTCGCTACTGTCCCAATTATTTTAGATAAAGGTGGACAATATTATGCAGATTACGGCATGGGTCGTTCGCGTGGAACTTTGCCGATACAGTTAGCGGGCAATATTAAGCATGGCGGTTTAGTAGAACTGGCTTTTGGCGCCACATTGCGTGAATTGCTTTATGATTTTGGCGGTGGGTCAGCTAATGGCAAACCTATACGTGCTGTACAAGTGGGTGGGCCACTAGGTGCATTTTTACCAGAAAGTCAATTTGATACACCGTTGGATTATGAAGCATTTAGCCAAATCTGGGCAGTGCTAGGTCATGGTGGCATTGTGGCGTTTGACGATAGCGTCGATATGGCAAAAATGGCGCGCTATGCTTTTGAGTTTTGCGCCATTGAAAGTTGTGGAAAATGTACGCCATGTCGTATTGGTGCGGTGCGCGGGGTAGAAGTGATGGATAAGATTATTGCCGCGCGAGCAAGCAGTATGCAAGATACTAGTCAAAACATCAGACTACTACGCGATTTAAGTGACACTATGCTAAATGGTTCACTTTGTGCCTTAGGTGGTATGACACCTTTCCCGGTATTGAGTGCAATCAATCATTTCTCTGCTGATTTTGAAAACAGAAGTTAAGTTTAAAAATTTAAGTTAATTAGCCTAAAAAGGCTGCCGCTAAGGCGGTAAGGAGTACAAGATGGACGACATTAAATATACACAAACTGGTGGTACTAATAGCGACCGAAGTCGCACCAGTTTTGATGACCAAACCGATTACGGAACACCTGCCATTCAGTCAGATAAGCTCATTACGCTTAATATTGATGGTCGCGATGTCACTGTACCAGAAGGCACCTCCATTATGCGTGCGGGTGTGATTGCTGGCATTACTGTGCCGAAACTATGTGCGACTGACAGCTTGGAGCCCTTTGGATCATGTCGTTTATGTGTGGTAGAAATTGAAGGTCGTCGTGGCTATCCGGCATCTTGTACAACGCCGGTCGCAGAGGGCTTAAAAGTTCACACGCAAACCTCTAAACTCGCCGACATTCGTCGCGGAACAATGGAACTGTATATATCAGACCATCCGCTAGATTGTTTAACATGCGCCGCCAACGGTGATTGCGAGCTGCAAGATATGGCAGGTGCAGTAGGTCTGCGCGAAGTGCGTTATGGTTATAAAGGTGAAAATCACCTTAAAGCTGAAAAAGATGAAAGTAACCCGTATTTTACTTTTGATCCAAGCAAATGTATTGTGTGTAGCCGATGTGTACGCGCTTGTGAGGAAACGCAAGGCACCTATGCGCTGACTATTTCAGGCCGTGGTTTTGAATCAAAAGTGGCATCCGGTATTGAAAACTTCATGGATTCGGAATGCGTATCTTGTGGTGCTTGCGTGCAAGCTTGCCCAACTGCCACGTTGATGGAAAAAACCGTAATTGATGCTGGCACACCAGAGCACTCTGTGACAACCACTTGTGCTTATTGTGGCGTAGGTTGTAGCTTTAATGCGGAAATGAAGGGCGAAGAGGTCGTCCGTATGACCCCGAATAAAAACGGTGGTGCTAATCACGGCCACTCTTGTGTTAAAGGTCGCTTTGCTTGGGGCTATGCAACGCACCAAGACCGTATTACAACGCCGATGATCCGTAAAAGTATTCATGATGCATGGCAAGTAGTAGGTTGGGATGAGGCCATTGACTATGCGGCAAGTGAAATCAAACGTATTCAAGCTAAGTATGGCAAAGATGCCGCTGGTGGTATTACATCATCACGATGTACCAATGAAGAGGTCTATGTCACCCAGAAACTAGTACGTGCGGTATTTGGTACTAATAACGTTGATACTTGCGCCCGTGTTTGCCATTCGCCTACCGGTTATGGCTTAAAACAAACTATTGGTGAATCTGCTGGTACACAAACTTTTGATTCCGTCATGAAATCTGACGTGATTATGATTATCGGTGCAAATCCAACGGATGGTCACCCAGTATTTGCTAGCCAGATGAAACGCCGTTTACGTGAAGGCGCTAAATTGATTATTGCCGATCCACGTGCAATTGATTTAGTGTCATCACCTCATGTGCAGGCTGATTATCATCTTAAATTACGTCCAGGCACTAATGTGGCTTTAATTTCTGCATTAGCTCATGTGGTTGTGACTGAAGGTTTAGTGAATGAGGAGTTTGTTAAAGAGCGCTGTGAGTGGGATTCATTTATTGTATGGCGTGACTTTGTTGCACTACCTAAAAACTCACCCGAAGAATTAGGTCCGCAAATAGGTGTGCCAGCAGAAGAGTTGCGTGCTGCGGCAAGGTTATTTGCTACAGGTGGCAACGCAGCCATTTACTATGGTTTAGGTGTTACTGAACATAGCCAAGGCTCGACCATGGTGATGGGTATTGCTAACCTCGCAATGGCAACCGGTAACGTTGGCCGCGAAGGAGTTGGTATCAACCCATTGCGTGGGCAAAATAATGTACAAGGCTCATGTGATATGGGTTCTATGCCTCACGAGTTTCCAGGTTATCGTCATGTATCAGATGATTCTGCACGGGCTTTATTTGAAGCGGCGTGGGGTAGGCCATTAAGTGCTGAGCCAGGTTTACGTATACCCAACATGCTAAGTTTAGCCACAGAAGGTGGATTTAAGGCACTGTATTGTGTTGGTGAAGATATTGCGCAGTCAGACCCTGATACGCAACATGTGACCCATGCATTAGAAAATATGGAATGTGTCATTGTGCAAGATTTATTCTTAAATGAAACTGCGATGTATGCACATGTTTTCTTTCCAGGGGCCTCTTTCCTTGAGAAGAGTGGTACCTTTACCAATGCAGAGCGCCGTATTTCACCAGTACGCCGTGTAATGAGCCCTAAGAATACAGGCCAGCATGGCAATGGCGAGGCAGGTATGGAAGACTGGGAAATTACCGCTAAGCTATCAACTGCGTTAGGCTACCCTATGCATTACATGCATGCCGCTGATATTCTGGACGAAATTGCTGCCCTTACCCCTACATTCAAAGGTGTGAGCTTTAAAAAATTAGATGAATTAGGTAGTGTGCAGTGGCCGTGTGATGATGAGAATCCAGAAGGCACTCCAACCATGCATATTGATGCATTTGTGCGTGGTAAAGGTAAATTCTTTATTACCGAATACATACCAACCACTGAAAAAGTTACAAAAAAATACCCACTGATTTTGACCACTGGTCGTATTTTGTCGCAATACAATGTGGGTGCACAAACGCGCCGAACTGAAAATACCTCTTGGCATGCAGAAGATCTAGTGGAAATTCATCCACATGACGCAGAAGAGCGCGGTATTGTTGAAGGTGATTGGATAGGTATCGCTAGTCGTGCAGGCGAAACGGTATTGCGCGCTACTTTGACGGAAAGAGTGCAACCAGGCGTTATTTATACAACTTTCCACCACCCTGAATCCGGGGCTAACGTGATAACGACAGACAACTCCGATTGGGCGACCAACTGTCCTGAGTTTAAGGTGACGGCAGTACAAGTGACTAAAGTCGCTCAACTTTCTGATTGGCAACGCAATTATCAACAATTTAGCGATAAGCAAATTGGTTATGTCGCTAACTTGGATAATGAGCCTAGCATCGGTTAGTCTAAGTTGGAAGAACTTGACCTAGCGCGGTTAGTAGACAAAAGCAAGTTGGTGGTCACGGATGCGCCCTCTAGCTATTTCAATGTAGCGAGATGGAAAGGTAACCAGTTAACACAAGTAGATGATTGTCTAGCAGAAGAGGTGCCAATCGCTTTAATCTATAATGGTATCTCTCATGCGGTAATGCTGGCAACGCCACTAGATTTAGAAGATTTTGCCTTGGGATTCTCATTGTCCGAAGGTATCTTGCAAAATCGCCATGAGCTATATGGTGTTGAAGTTAAGTTGCAAAAAAGTGGGATTGAATTATATTGTGAAATATCGGCTGAGCGCTTTTACGGTTTAAAGGAGCGCCGGCGTAGCTTAGTAGGACGTACCGGCTGCGGATTATGTGGAGCGGAAAATTTAGCCCAAGCGTTGCGGATACCTAGCCAGCAATCGCTAGCCGAAAACGATACAAACTTAATTGGCAACCTACTTAAAGATACGAGTATTCACGCGGCTTACCGTTCAATCGCCACACAACAAACATTACAAATCGCAACTGGTGCCACACATGCTTGCGCATGGATTAATCACGCTGGCGAAGTAAAGCTAGTACGCGAAGATGTCGGTCGCCATAATGCGATGGATAAATTAATTGGTGCCATGGCACGCGCGCAACTAGACGAACAAGGTTTTGTATTAACTACCAGCCGCGCGAGTTATGAGATGGTGCAGAAAGTTGCCAGTGCGGGTTTGAATGTATTAGCAGCTATTTCTGCACCAACTGGATTAGCCGTGCGTATGGCTCAGCAATACGGTGTTACATTGGTTGGATTTTTAAGGCAAAATCAATATGTGGTCTACACCTACCCCGAACGCATTGAGCATAGCAATATTTAACGATGCTATATTTTGTGAGAATTAAAGTTTAAGAAAAATACTTATGAAAACAGAGCAACTTATTATCATGGCCAATCAAATTGGTGCTTTTTTTAAGCCTTATCCTGATCAAACTCAGGTGCAAAAAGATATTGCAAAACATCTTAATCGATATTGGGCGTTGACCATGCGTAAACAAATTGCGTTGCATGTGCAAGAAAAAGCAGGTGTTGGACTGGAAACTAATGTTATCGAGGCAATTAAATTGCATGTCAAACTTTATTAATTGACTGGGTAGTATCGTTTGCTCAAAATTCGTATCACACACAATAATTCAACCGTTATGGGGCCGGGCAAAGCTGATTTGCTCGATGCTATTCAGACCTACGGTTCAATTTCTGCTGCGGCTAAATCTATGCAAATGTCTTACAGGCGTGCTTGGCAATTAGTTGATTTGATGAATCAAAGTTTTCAAGAGCCTCTGGTTAAAACCTCACTTGGGGGCAGCCACGGTGGTGGTGCCCAAGTGACGGAGTTTGGGCTGTTTGTTTTAATGTCTTATCGTTCTATACTCATTAAAGCTAATGCCGCCGTAGAGCACGAGCTTAGTGATATCCTTGCTAGTCTTAAGCCGGTTGTAGTGGCAAAGTCATACTTAATTTAACTTCATTCCCAGTTTCAATAGCCCATTAGATATTGCCTTTTAAACAAATAACCTCCTTGACATCAATCGCTATTCCTGTTTGAATATAGCGTTATTAAAATAATTTATATTTGCTTTAATTCAATAGAGTTTTTAAGGTGATAGTTATGAAGCATAAAATCTTTTTGTTATCGCTGTTTTTTTCAGCACTGATCTCAGTTTTTGCAGTACCTGCATATTCTGAGGACAGCGATTCTCTAACACGCATAAAAGAGTTAGAAGCGAAAATGCAGCTGATGCAGCAACAACGCGTTGAGCAGGATAAACAACTGGAACTAGTGACCAAAGAATTGGTTGGACTTGAGAATCAAATAAACCAATCTAAAATTGTAAAAATAGAAGAAAAAGGTAGCAGTAAAGGTAGCCCAGTTTATGCTGAATTTAAAGATGGTGTCACATTAGAAGATGGAACAGGTAACTGGAAACTAGCGATTAATGGCCGAGTACAAGCAGATTATCGTAACTTCACGCCAGGTGCTGCAGATACATTTAGCCTGCGACGTACTAGGCTAGGCGGAACGCTCACGTTTTACAAAGACTATGTTGCACGTGTGGAAGGTGAGTATTCGGGTGGAAATACAACGCTCACTTATGGTTATATTGATGTGAATAAATTTCAAGCAGCGAAATTTCGTTTAGGCCAATTTAAGCCTAACTATGGTTTAGAACGTGCTATGAGTACTAACTTTACCGACTTCCAAGAGCGCTCGATGAGTGATGTGTTGTTAGGTAGCACTTATGATCGTGGTGTGATGATTTATGGCTCACCAACTCCAGGATTTAACTACAGCGTGGCTTACCTTAATGGCACTGGTACAACGGATGAAAGGAATGCGAAAAGCGATGGTAAGGATGCAACTGTGCGCTTAACCGGTAATCTTTCAGAACTAATGTCGTGGCAAAAAAGTGTTGTACATTTTGGTGGATTTTATGCTGATGGTAATCAAGGCTCACAGCGTGTGGCAGGCGAGGTGCCAACAGGTATTACTGATGCACGTGGCTTGAGTTTCTTCCAGACAAACTGTGGTACAACAGCATCTGGCGGAGTAACACCTGCTGCAACTGCAACATGTGGTGGATTACTTAGCAATGGGTTCAGAAGTGATGTAGATAGAACACGTAGCGGCCTAGAAACAGCATTAGCTTATGGCTCAGTTAAATTACAAAGTGAATATATTAGGGTTAAATTTAATGATAAAGATTTTAGCCGTCAAATCTCAGATTGGTATGCGAGTGCGGTGTGGAACGTGACTGGTGAATCGTTTTCAGATTTTTATAAAGAAGGTGTATTTGGCCGTCTAAAACCTAAAAATAATTATAAAGAGGGTTTGGCTGGTTGGGGCGCATTACAAGTTGGTTTGCGTTATGACCAGTTTGATGGCTCTGACTTTAAAAAGATCGGTAATGCAGCAGGTACGGGTATATTGTTAAATACGCCAGCATCAACAACCGATGGTTTGTTAGTAGCCACTAATCAAGCAGAGTCATGGACATTAGGTGCAAATTGGATTTTAAATCCTAATGTGCGTTTAATGGCTAATTTAATTAGAACTAACTATGACACACCAGTCACCGTGCGCGTAAATGGCCAAAATGATACTTTAGAGCATGAAGATGCAATTACCATGCGTGCGCAGTTTGATTTCTAATTTTTTCAGTCACTTAATAATAAAAGCTAGTAATGAAACACGTTAATAATCAAATTATGACTATCGAGCCCAAGGATTTATTAAACTTATTTTCATACTGGTTTACTATTCTCATTATAGGGTTAACGAGCAATCTTGCAGCAGCAGAATCTAAAGTCACTGTATTTGCCGCGGCTAGTTTAACTAACGCGATGACAGATATTTCTAAAGCCTATGAAAGTGAACAGCCGATAAAAATTCAAAATTCATTTTCGTCATCATCCAGTTTGGCTAAGCAAATTGAGACTGGCGCGCCTGCAGACATTTTTATGTCTGCTGACAGTAAGTGGATGAATTACTTGCAAGATAAAAAACGTATTGACGCTAGTTCACGTATTAATTTACTCAGTAATCGGTTGGTAATAATTGCGCCTAAAGGCAAAGTATTTAGAATACAAGCAGACCAAAGCTTTGATTTTGGCGGCGCATTTAATGGAAAGCTATGTACAGGGGAGACTGAGTCTGTACCGGTTGGGATTTATGCGAAACAATCGCTTATGGCGTTAAATTGGTGGCGTTCAGTGAAGTCTCGCATTGTGGGCACGATAGATGTACGTGCAGCTTTGGTATTTGTAGAGCGTGGTGAGTGCAGTGCAGGTATCGTATATGAAACGGATGCCAAGGTTTCAAACAAAGTTGAGATTATCGCTATACTGCCAGACGAAAGTCATGACCCTATTGTTTATCCGCTCGCTTTAGTGCAAGGCGCAAAAGAGAATGCAAAAGGTTTTTATGAGTATACTAAATCTGAAAAAGCTAAAGCCATATTTATGAAATACGGGTATACACCACTTAATCATACCAACGGTCAATAAACATGCTGGTTGATTTAATTAGCTTTACGCCAGCAGAAATAGCCGCACTTTTATTATCAGTTAAAGTTGCATTTTGGGCCACTTTGGCGATTATTGCACCAGGTATATCTATTGCATGGCTTTTAGCCAGAAAGACATTTTTTGGAAAATCGCTTGTTGAGGCTTTGGTCTATATGCCTCTTGTATTACCCCCTGTCGTTCCTGGCTTTATATTATTAGTTTTATTTGGTAATCAAGGGTTAATTGGCAAGTATCTGAATGACGAGTGGGGTATTACTGTTGCATTTACTTGGTTAGGGGCCGCCATAGCATCGGCAGTAATGGCTTTTCCATTGATGGTCAGCGCAACCAAGCTTGCAATTAATCAGGTTGATACTAAATTGGAAGTGGCTGCACAATCATTAGGTGCAAATCCATTGAGAGTTTTTTTTACCATCACTTTACCACTGGCTATACCAGGAATTTTAACTGGTTTCATACTTTCTTTTAGTCGCAGTTTGGGCGAGTTTGGTGCAACAATGGCCTTCGTCGGCAATATTGAAGGTGAAACACGTACCTTGCCACTTGCAATTTTTACATATATTCAAACACCAGGCAGCGATGTGCCGGCGATGCGATTGGTAGTCTTAAGTATGTTAATTGCACTGGGTGCTTTAATGGGTAGCGCCTTACTAGAAAAAGCGGCGATAAAGTCTGTCGGACGTGCTACCAGAAATGACTAGCAAACATGATTGAGTTAAATATTAGTTTAAAGCGTGATAATTTCGCCCTGACTGCAAACCTAAATCTGGTAGCTAAAGTGACGGGTTTATATGGGCCCTCTGGCTCAGGTAAAAGCACCTTGTTGAATATTTTGGCGGGTTTAATTAAGCCTAACAATGGTCGAATTGTGGTGGACGGAGAGTGTATTTTTGATAAGACTAGAGGTATTGATATCCCTATGCATCAGCGCAGGATTGGTCTCGTTTTTCAAGAAAGTCGTTTGTTTCCTCACCAAACTATACATCACAATCTAACATATGGATTAAATCTACTAGCTAAACAAAATCAGAGGTTTAGTTTGAATCAAGTTGTAGAGTTGCTGGAAATTGGACAGTTACTTAAACAGCGTCCGTATCAACTTTCTGGCGGAGAAAAGCAACGCGTTACTTTGGGTCGAGCATTATTAAGCTCGCCAAGACTATTGTTGTGTGATGAGCCCTTGGCTGCACTTGATAGTCGGCTTAAAGATCAGATATTACCTTTTTTAAAGCGCGTGAACGAAGAGATTAATGTACCTATGGTCTACGTCAGTCATTCCATCAATGAAGTGCTTCAGCTTACGCAAAGTGTTGTCATGATTGAGGCTGGCGAGATTTTGGCAAGTGGCAATTTTTATGAGTTAATTACTTATCCAAAAGTATTAGCATTAGCGCATCACTTAGGTTTTGACAATGTGATTCATGCAAAAGTCATTGCACACAACGATGAGTTTGGATATACACTAGTTGGACATAATGAAAACCGCCTATTCGTACCAATCCAGAATAAGGAAGTTGGCAGAGATATAGCGCTTTCTGTACCGGCTTCAAATGTTGCACTATCCCTTCAAAAATATGATGGATTAAGTATCCAAAATCAATTATTGGGAGTAGTGGTCGCAATCCGTGAAGTGGATCATCGTGTCTTAGTTACGGTAGATGTTGGGTTTATAGTAGTTGCCGAAATCACATTAAGAGCACTGCATGATTTGGAAATTGCCTTAGGTAAATCTGTTTACTGTCTAATTAAAGCTCAAGCCATGGGATGTTTAGGTATTATTTAGCTTTTTGGTTTGGTTAGATATGTTGAAATAACCTGAAGCTCTCTCGTCTTTCGCTGGCGCGCTTTCCTTGCCAGATAAGCTTCCAGTCTTGTCCTGGTTCTACTTTTTTCTCACCACGCATATCTTGAATGAGATACAAATCACAGCTTAAACTCTGAACCATTTCTAGTGGCAATGTAACAATGCCTGTATAGTAATTAAGTAAATCGCGTTGACCTTCACCAACATTACGGCTATTAATACAGGCAAAACTTTTTGGGAATGCATTGTTTAAACTTACCATCACCTGTTTGTAGCTTTTCGCAGAATTTATCCAAGGTAGCCAAAGTGCCATTAGTAGCGTCCATGTCATCGTCATGCCGATTGCCCAATTTGTGACTGATGATCTATTGGTGTGTTGAGACCTGGAAATGGCAGAAGCCCAAACTAAAGTCACTGCCACTGCAATGACAAAAGCAAAGATATTAAATTCAGACAACTGCGAACCTGATAAAAACTGTATACGTGCTTGCAGACGTGCTGGGCTGCCGGTCATCATTGCAAACCAGCCCAGCCAAATTACAAAGCCAAGTAGACCAAATAAAATAAATCCAAACCAATTCAAGGCACTTGCTGCGCCACGTTTCAGTGTTTCTACACTTCCACCGGCTAAAACGCTAAGTGGTAGCAAAAGCGGTAAAGCATAAATCTCACGGTCATAAGCACCAAAGCCTATAACTAGTAAAGTAACGCTAAAAAAAGTCAGAATTAAATGGAATTTTGGTTTTGCTAATAGCTGTTGACGAAAGCGCCACAAACCCCATACAGCTAATGGCAAAGCTGGCCAAGCGTACCAGCCAATAATACGTAAAAAGTAGAGATGATAATGGCCGTTAAACTGGCCAATACTATAATTCCACCAACCGATGAAGCGATCAGGTTCTGAGTACCAGCAAAGCACTGGCCATATTATAAGCCATGGCGCAGCGGCTATTAGTGCCAAACCTAAAACGACTGCATAGCTCTTGTTACGCCAGTGCTTAAATAGCAAAGGTAAGCTGATTGCGCTTAAGCTAATAATTAATGGTGTTAATAAACCTGTGCTTAAAAACCCTATGCCAATACCTAAACCTAATAAGGCGCCCGCTCTAAATGGCCTACGTCTAGCAAGTGCCAGCGCGTAAAAGCTCATTGTTACTGCCGTAAGTGCGGCCACTGCAGGCGTTAAAGTGTGAGCGCTGATCACTAAGCCTATAGAGCCCATAAAGATGAACGTAGTTTGTCTTCCTACACCGTGCCCCCACAGTTCACGCCCTGTCATTCCCACCAAAAGTAATGTGATTGCCATCCACACACCAGTAATGATGCGCGCAGCATTATGTGGGGACATTTGTGCAGAAAATACTTTGGCTAACAGCGCCCCCGACCAGTAGTATAGTGGTGGTGCTTCAGGTACGTCTTGTGATGCGGCTATAGGTGCCAATATATGTCCTTCATTCAAGATATCTTGAATGATGCTGATACTTTGTGATTCGTTAGGTTTCCACGGTGCGTGGCCTACCAAGCCCATGCATAGCCAGATAGCACATAATGCAAGCAGCAAGTGCACTTTAGCGCGTTGCCCTACGCGCGCACGCGGAGCAGCCATGTTGCCTTGCCAGTCGTGGTCTAATTCAAAACGCATGAATAAATTTTCATAATTAATATCAGGTTTAGTTTAAAGCTTATTTTTAAAATAGAGGAGATTTGTATAGGACAAGCTTTGAGCAAATAAATAAAAAGGCAGCCTAGCTGCCTTTTTATTTATTTGAATGAATTTATAGCTACTGAGATTTAGTCTTGTATTTTGAAATACAATTAAAAAGTATAGCAATTACATACCATATTTTTGTTTGAATTTCTCAACGCGACCAGCAGTGTCTAAAATCTTTTGTTTACCCGTATAAAAAGGATGGCATTGTGAACAGACTTCAATGCTCATTGGGCGACCGTGGGTTGAACGTGTTTTAAACTTGTTTCCACAGCTGCAAGTAACGTTAATTTCTGGGTAATTTGGGTGAATATCAGCTTTCATGCTTTTCTCTCTAATTGAAGCAGTTGCAATAGACCGCGTATTATGAATAGATTCGATTAATTAATCAACAACTAATTCTTTAATGTAGGGGTTTAACGCTGATGAAAGTATTATTATTTTCAAGCTATTACAGCCACATTAGCCACGACGCATGCTGTCAAAAAAATCTGCATTGTTTTTTGTAGCCTTGATTTTATCTAATAAGAACTCCATCGCATCCAAGTCATCCATAGGATAAAGCAATTTACGTAATACCCAAATTTTTTGTAAAACATCTTTTTGGATGAGTAGTTCTTCACGACGGGTACCTGATTTGTTTACATTAATAGCAGGGTATGTGCGTTTTTCCGCCATACGACGATCAAGATGGATTTCCATATTGCCTGTACCTTTAAACTCCTCATAAATCACATCATCCATACGTGAGCCAGTGTCTACTAGTGCAGTTGCGATAATAGTCAACGAACCACCTTCTTCGATATTACGTGCGGCACCAAAGAATCGTTTGGGACGTTGCAGCGCATTTGCATCCACGCCACCAGTTAACACTTTACCTGATGATGGAATAACCGTATTGTAGGCCCGTGCTAAACGTGTGATTGAGTCTAATAAAATGACGACATCTTTTTTGTGTTCAACTAGACGTTTGGCTTTTTCTAGCACCATTTCAGCCACTTGTACGTGGCGTGTTGCTGGCTCATCGAATGTGGAAGCAACCACTTCACCTTTTACAGATCGTGTCATTTCCGTCACTTCTTCTGGCCGCTCATCAATCAGTAATACAATTAAAATGACATCTGGATGGTTAGAGGTGATGGCATGGGCAATGTGCTGCATCATCACGGTTTTACCACTTTTTGGGCTGGCGACTAACAAACCACGTTGGCCGCGTCCAATCGGTGCAATCATATCAATCACACGCCCAGTAATATTTTCTTCACCACGAATGTCACGTTCCAAAGTTAATGGAATAGTGGGGAATAATGGTGTTAGATTTTCAAATAAAATCTTGTGCTTGGTATTTTCTGGAGCATCACCATTCACAACGTCGACTTTAACTAGAGCAAAGTAGCGCTCACCATCTTTAGGTGTGCGAATTTCGCCTTGAATGCTGTCGCCAGTGTGTAAATTGAAACGGCGAATTTGTGAAGGTGATACATAAATATCGTCTGGACCAGCCAAGTACGAAGTATCGGGTGAACGCAAAAAACCAAAGCCATCCTGTAGCACTTCTAAGGTACCATCTCCAAAGATACTATCGCCTTTTTTTGCTTTGTGCTTAAGAATGGCGAAAATTAAATCTTGCTTGCGCATACGGCTAGCATTTTCAATTTCGTCGGCAATCGCCATTTCTACTAATTTGGTTACTGGAAGATGTTTAAGGTCGGATAAGTGCATGGACTAACTCACTGGTGGACTGTTGTGTGAAGGATTGGAGGGTTTCTTAAAACTGGTTGCAAGGAAAATTATTTTGCTGGATGAAGCTTGGTGTTTTAGATTTGGTTTGATAAGGTGGGCGATTTTAACTAGGCCATAACTTTGGAAACTAAACCTAAAACAATCTATTTAATGTAACGAGTCTAAATATTACTATCTATAAAAGCGGTTAATTGTGATTTTGACAATGCGCCTACTTTTGTGGCTTCTACATTACCATTTTTGAATAACATTAAAGTAGGTATACCACGAATACCATATTTAGGTGGGGTCTGTTGGTTGTCATCAATATTGAGTTTAGCAATTTTTAGACGACCAGCATATTCTTTAGAGATGTCATCTAAAATTGGTGCAATCATTTTACATGGTCCACACCATTCAGCCCAGTAGTCAACAAGTACAGGGATTTGCGATTGTAAAACCTCTTGTTCAAAAGCAGCATCGCTTGTATGGGTAATATGTTCGCTCATGAGTCACCTCTATATTAATTTATATTAGCTGATTTAGTCAGCCGTTTTGTTAGACTAAATTTGAATTGATTGGGGTTATTACGTTAGTGTTTGTTCTAGTTATACTTACGACTTTAGCTGAGATTTACTGAAACTGCTCATTAATTAGTTAAATATCTTTAAAATATTTAGATTATTCATGGTTATTATGGAGTTTCTACCAATGAATATCAAGTAATAAAATATAAATTTTTAAGTATAATTATAACAAACTAAATTGAAAACGTTCAACGCTAGCAGATCGTTCAATCAATTTAGTTGCTAGTACTTGTTTGACAGTTCCATCTTGTTTCATATCAATGACTAATGCAGGACTATATATGCCGCGTGATGCAACAATCGTCATTGGTTGTTTTAGTCGGCTAATTTCAGGCAAGATAAGTGCACTTTCAAAATGCACAAGCTTAGCTGATTTGATGCTAACGGTACTTACATTAGGTGCGATTAGTTGCAGTCCGATATCAAGCTGATTATGTTCGTCAGCAATAATCCAACGCAGTACTGCAATCGACCAGTCTGAGGATGTGGACTCCTTCATCGCAACAAAATCACCTACTTTGATAGACACTTCGGTAGGCTGAAATTTCTTTAATGCGTAGCCAGATGCACTAGTATTTTGCACTTGCCAAACGGATATTTTCGTGGTGTTATTTATTGGGTTTTTAAGGGTTTCATGGATGTCAGAAATACCAAATACCAAGTGTACTTTATTGTCTTTTTTAGCTCGCGAAAATAATCGTTTTGGTGTTGCACCCAAATGTTTAATTAAATAGGTGAGTAAGTCTTCATAATGTGACTCAACAGCATCTGCTGGCAAAATATTGTCTGGTGGTAGCTTGCCCGCTTTAAGTAATTGTAAATGCTGGTGCATTTTTCTTGCAACATCCAATGTAATCAATAAGATATCATTGCTGGCATTAGGCGCTGATTGGCTCTTGACGAAAGGTATTGGTGGTTTGTTGCTATCAAGTTTGATTAAAAATAAGCCGGAAGTGTCATCTATTGAGCCTATACCTCTTACAATTCCCAGCTTCGCCAAGTTACTTAGGTAATTAAAAACACGTTGAATATCTGCTTTTTCTAGATGTTGCGGATCTGCCAGTGCAACTAATAAGGTATGTACGTATGCTAAATTGATACTACTTGCGTTATTCTTATTTTGTGGCTCAGGCACCTCAATCATGTCAAGATTTTGTTGTACAGCACTGAAGTAGAGTTGGTGCAAATCAGACCAAATAGTGGCTGGTGGAGTAAAGTATATATAATAATAAACAAGACAAAGTTGATTAAGGCTATCAATGGCTCGTTGTATTATTAGTGCAGAGATTTTATTAGTACCAAGGCTTAAGCGTTTGTTTTGTATATCGACCCAAGCCAGTTTATAGCCGTAACTTAATTCTAGCCATAATAATTCTGCGGCACTTGCGTATGACTTTACTTTTGATTGCATAGGCACTACGTTGATGCTAATGAAGTGCTTACTAAGCTCATCTGTGATGCGTATAACTGCCGGGCGGTACAATTCAAGCGCTTTTGTTCTACTATCTGCGTTGACTTTTTGGCGGTTTAGGATTTGCATTTCTTCCAGCAGAACCGTGGCTGCAGAGAAAATATCATTATATGGAATGCGTTCAATAAATTCAGTGATTTTATTCGGGCGTATCTCTGCTAGCAATACAGGATTGAGGTCTAAACTAGGTAAGTTGAGATTAATTGACATGTAATCTATATTTGTATAATTATTTTACTCAATCATACATAAAATATTAGAGTTAGGGAAAAATTTGTCGTGACGGTATATTTTATTTTTAGATGAAAAACAGATAAAGAAAAGTTTGTGGGGTATGAAAATGGCGTTGAAAAAAGTTATTTTTATTGGCTTGGTTTTGCTGATTAGCGGAGTTTACTTGTCGGTGCAGGCTGCAGAAATTACGTCTAACGGCAAAAGCCTAGTAAAGAACTTCGTGGTCAACGATACTACAGGCAAAAAGCTACAGTTATCAGATTACAAGGGCAAATGGGTTATCGTAAATTATTGGGCAACTTGGTGCCCACCATGCTTAGAAGAGGTGCCAGATTTAGTCAATTTATACGATAGCCGTAAAAATAAAGACGTAATGGTTATAGGGGTGGTGCTAGATTATAAAGACGTTAAAGAGGTTGCAGCTTATGTAGATGATATGTTGATGTCATACCCTATTATTCTTGGTGATGAATCTGTCACTAGCCAAATTGGCTCTCCAGAGGTATTACCAACGAGTTTTATTTATAATCCACAAGGGGTGTTGGTTAAAACTAAGCGTGGAAAGGTCACTAAAGATTATTTAGAAAAACTAATTTCGCAAAAGAATTAGATTTATAAAATGCAAAACACCCTCACTCAAGTAATTTTGAATTATAGCTTACTTGAGTGCTATATAGGAGTTGGGATGCTTTTACCAGCAGCGTCCAAAATATTCAATTGGTTTTCTTCTGCAAACTGCATCAATTGTTTAAAGCCATCTGGGTTGATAGTTTTCAATTTCAAATCTACTGCTAAGCAGCGTAAGCCATTAGCTACTCGTGGCTTTAAATAAGGCGAGTATTTCAATTTTTTATCGACGCCAAAACTTGCAAAAGTACTGCACATGCGATCTACCCAGTCGCTAGGACGAAAAGGTTTGCCAGCTCGGGTTAAGCCTTCAATAATAATTTCATCAGCAATATTAATATTTGTTTTTTGTGTCATATACTTTGATTCTCAAACTAAATAAAATTTTATTATATCAGCTGCATTAAGCATTTTATTGACATTTGCTACAGCGTTACATCAGAGCCATACAAAATGTTCAGTCGTTATATTCGAATACTTTGACGACTTTAATAACGCCATCGGTGTTGCTAGCAATTTCAGTCGCATACTGTGCTTCAGCATGGCTAACAATCCCCATTAGATAAACTACAGAATTTTCGCTCACAACTTTAACAGCATTTGCTGCAAAGCGACCATCAGCTAAAAATTTAGCTTTTACTTTTGATGTCAAGTAAATATCGTTTCCACGTGAGCTTACTTCTGTTTTTCTCGTCATCACTAATTCATTAGTTACAGAGCGCACATTAGCTGTTTTTTTTGCAATGGTTTCCGCACGTTTTTTCTCTGCTTCGTTAGGCACTTCCCCAGTTAGTAGCACATTAAGATTATAACTTGTGATATTAACGTGCCCTATTTCGCCAATCGCGTCTTGGATATTCTTGCTGGCTTTAAGCTCAATATTCTCATCTTCCAGATA
Source organism: Methylophilaceae bacterium (assembly GCA_043788445.1). Classification (GTDB taxonomy): domain Bacteria; phylum Pseudomonadota; class Gammaproteobacteria; order Burkholderiales; family Methylophilaceae; genus JACMMS01. Next base: position 8,629 of record JAYVTW010000086.1, on the reverse strand, counting down.
AATCCCAGAAGTGCGTCTGTCAGCTGCCATAGCCCCTCCTGCCGCTGCACCACCAACAACAATTGGAATACACGCGCTCAATTGCGTGCTAAGTGTTGCGGTTAATAATGCCGCAGAAATAAACTTAATTGAGAATTTCATGTTAAGTCCTTTTAATCAAAATTATTAAACATTGTGTATCTGGAGTTTAAACTGATTTTTATCATCACTTCAATTCCTTTTATTTCATACTTTGCGTGGTTTTACGATTTAATCATAAATGTGTATGTTCAGATTTCACCACGTTCAATCATTCCAACCAGTTTATCCATGTCTACTCCGTAATTGATCTCGTCCGCACTGTCAGCTACTCCGTAGCTATGAATTTTTGTTGTTCTTAGCTCCATCATTGCGAAACCAATAGAAGTATCGTTACGCTCAAACTTAGGTCGATTCTGAACAATCTTGTGTGAACCTCATGAGAATAAGATTTTTGCTCGCAGCGCTTCAAATGAATAGCCTCTGCCTAGCCTGTTAATAACACGAATTTAGCTGTTAAGAGATTCAGCATAGGCGTTTGTAATAGGATGATTAAAATATTCCAGAATAAACGGTTGCCAGTTTGACCATGCGGTAATGATAGGCTCAAAATGACCACACAATTCCGCTGGAATGCTCTATAACCACTGCTCATAGAGTATCTGAGCCTGTTGCTTTGATGATGCCTGATAGATGTTAAAGAACGCTTCCTTGAGTCTGTATGCTTCACCCAGTAGTGGGTAATTCTTAGTCCACCCATCCAGATTGAAGATCTCTTGATCAGTCAGTTGGCTTAGGCGGCGCAACAATACAAAACGATCATACATCAAACCGCGACGTTGTTTTGGTGACAAGTCTGCACGTAATGACTTTCTGATGCTCTCAATAGCAACGTTGGCCATGCGCACGACGTGGAACTTGTCCACTACAATCTCAGCGTCCGGCATTACTTCATTCAAAGCTTCACGGTATGGTTGCCACATATCCATCGCTACATATTGCACTATCTCTCTACCTTTTAAATTAGAGAGGTAGGTAGCAATAGTTTTCTTGTTACGGTTCAGTAAAAGATTAACCGCAGTACTGTTGTGCAGATTAGAGATTAGAGGGCGCGGCTTTTGAATGATGTGAATTTCATCAATGCCCATCCACTTCGGCGTTTCAAACCTGACGGTGCGCTCTAGCTCATTCACGTAATCACTGAATACGTTACGAATAGTGCCTTCGGTAACACCAATTTCTTCGGCAATACCAGTGAAAGTATTCGTCATTGAGCGCTGGCCAATCCATTTAACCAGTCGCTCAGTCATCCAGCGATTGGCGTTAACCTCTGGTAAATGTTCCATGAAGGTTTTACCGCAGGGCTTACATTTGAAGCGCCTAGCATCGACGTAGATGCCCACACGCTTCCCGTTCATAGGCAGATCATGCACTAAAACTTCTACACGACCATAGCCTACAACTTCGCGACTGCGGCAGTTGGAGCATACCGTTACGGGAACAGCGGTCTCAGCCTTGATGTGATAGTCATGCTCAGAATCAGTGCTACCTAGCACCTTCTAGGCTGGTAGATTTAAGACGTTGCGATGCATTAGCTTCTAAATTGAGAGCTAGACTAGTCAACAAGTTGTTGTGTAGCATCCTTGGTTTGTTGTTCTAATACAGGCAAGTCGTTTTTGATTGTTTTCCAGACAATTTCCAAATCCACCTTGAAATATCCGTGAGCGACCGCGTTACGCATTTCATAAGCGAATACCAATGGTAATTCTGGGTGCAATTTTGCAAAGTCTTGATAGTATTTGTCAATGTTATTGCTGGCTTCGCCAATAATCTCAATATTGCGAATTACTGCATCTTGCACCAATTTATTTTGTAAGAAACCAACTTCATCAATGTCTTCGGTGTAGTGATGAATGCGTTACGTAGCTTGTATGATGTGCGCTAGATAATCCTGTAATCTTTGTTGATCGCGACTCATACTGTAATAGCCTCAGCCAAAACACTGTCACGGAATTTATCAGGCAGCGCTTTCGGCGTTAGCACATCTACTGGCACCCCCAGTAGTATACGCAACTCATGGCGAATAGCGCCTATGTCCATCAGCGTAGTATCTTGGGTAGGATCTATCAAAATGTCTAGGTCGCTGGTTTCAGTATCGTCACCATGAAGGACTGAGCCAAATACCCGTACATTTAAGGCTCGGTGCGACGCCACCACTTGGCGGATAGCTTCTCGGTTTGAATTTAGGGCTTCTGAGGGTTTCATATTTAATTTTCCCGATTAATCGATTTTCAAGAAGCGCTGCACCGTCTTACCTTCGTGCTTGACCAGGGAAAAGAAATCCTCACCTGGCCGGGGCCAAATGCGACCGTCAGCCCCTCTGTAAACAATCATGGACACATGGCGATCGGATTCCAATATCGCCTCGCACACTAATTTATTTCCAAAACGACCGGGCTAAGAATAATTCCTGCCCCATGTACCATTTTTGCCTTTAAATAACCAGCATCGTGCAACGTTGCTATATGCGCTCCCGCGAACAAAAGTCGTAGTCATTTATTTCTGAATGCATCAGCATCTGACCGGCCGGCTTCTTTTCAGCCTCAGTCAATATCCTGAGGATAAGTTCCCAGTCTCGTTGCATAGCTGATTTCCGTCTTTACCGTTAATGTTTTTTCACAATCACCACCTGCTACACATAACTTTACGAATTACATTACATACCACAAAATAGCGCGTCAACATAAATTTACGAATCTTATCATCCTTGTAATAACACGCGAAGTTACTCTATACACAAAGCTTTACGAATACCCATTTTTTTTACAAATTTTGAATCGCCGGCAATCAAATATACGTTAGGCTGTTGTGCCTGTATATGCGTTTTAAGTTCAAATAGATTGAAGTCAGCACTAATATTAATCTGCTTAAGAGTTGGCTCATTTGTTAACTGCCAAACCTCTTTCAACTCTTTTATTGCTGTTAAAGAAGAGCTGGAATTATCACTTAGTACTAAACCATTTTGCATGTTAAGCTCATGCATCACTTGTGTTAGTTTAGCTGCATCTTCCCTAATTGATAAGCTAAATGAGTAAAGATTATGGAATGCCGCCACCTCATCTAATGATCTATGAAGCATAATGGTTGCCACGGATAAAGGTTGAGCAAGTAAACTATCGTCATTGCCTGTGCTCATGATGTAATTTGCACCTTCTTTGTTAGCTGAGTTAAAAGCTTGAATCAAGTCACCTTTTTTGAGCAGATATGGCATAAGGAATAATTTTTATTGCGTTGATGTCGATAGACGCACTTGCGTTAGAACCACTTTGAATAGCTATGGCGATAGCCTTAAGTCCAGCGCTGTTAAAAAGTAATAATAGTTCTACTTTTCCTGCTAACTGTTGATTTGTTTGATTAGTTATTTGTAATGATTTTTTCCGCAATATTGCTGGTGAGTAAATTTGCGAGAGCAATTGCGCTGTGGTTTGGATAAGCTTTTTGCCAATCTGCAATTGCTATCGGAGAGGAGCAAGCTTGATATGCTAAGGCTAAATCAATTCAGCCTTGTATATTGGCTTCCGCACTTGCGCCACGCATTTCAATTAATTGTTCTTTATTTAACTGCTAATTAGCGCCCATAACTTTGTTTGTGTTTGTTGAATGATTACAGGGCTGGCGTCGTGAGAAATCAAGACCTGTTCTTCTAGTATTTTTTGTTCGATTGCTCGTTGGCTGTTGAGCAGTTTTTCATAGGCTAGGCTTAAGCTTGCATGTAAACTAGCACGTGCTGCTGATTGCAGTGTTGTATCAGTTGCTAATGGTAATAAAAGGCGAAAAGCCAAGTCGGAATTGCCTTGCAAAACGACAATGCCAGCCGAAATTATTTTTGCATTGGCTGATTTTCTCGGAATATAAACTAAAGCCGTTTGTACGCAAACTATGTCGGCAAATTTAAGACAATTCAAGTTATCGCTAAACGCTACTTCAGGCGTTCTTTTGCTGGGTGAGATAGGCTTCTTAAACGTTTCAGTGGCTTGGGCAGGATAGCTGTCAATTAAGTTTGTGCCCAATACCAAAAACATAACAATAAGGAAATTTAAGCGTTGAGTCAAAGTCATCAAGGCATATTATATGTGGTAGCTACGCCAATTGGCAATTTAGGCGATATTACCCTGCGCGCACTAGAGGTCTTTAAAAGTGTAGATGCTATTGCAGCCGAAGACACACGGCATACTTCTGGCTTGATTGGACATTTTGGCATCGGCAAAAAGCTCATCGCCGTTCATCAGCATAATGAGCAACAGTCGGCAGAAGCTTTATTGGTACGTCTGCAATCAGGCGAAAATATTGCCTTAGTTACAGATGCTGGTACGCCAGCTGTGAGCGATCCTGGAGCGATTGTAGTCAATGTGTTGCAAAAAGCTGGTATCAAAATTGTACCAATTCCAGGTGCTAGTGCCGTCATTGCGGCTTTGTCAGCTTCAGGCATTACTAATAATAGTTTTCATTTTATTGGTTTTTTGCCCGCTAGTGGCTCACAACGACGGAAAGTTTTAGAGTCTTTAAAAAACCAGACCAGCACACTGGTGTTTTACGAAGCACCACATCGCATTATCGAATGCGTGGAAGATTTAACGTTAGTATTTGGTGAGGATCGTCGCATCACTTTTGCACGTGAAATTACTAAAACTTTTGAGACATTTCACCATTGTGTGTTAAGTGAAGCAAAAGCTTGGCTAACAAACGACCCAAATCAGCAACGTGGTGAATTTGTATTACTGATAGAAGCAGCTGAAAATAATGAAGATAATGCATCGGATATAGAAACAGAGCGAATCTTGCGTCTGCTGCTAGCTAATTTATCGCTAAAACAAGCAGTGAGTTTGGCTGTTGATATCACAGGCGCCAAAAAGAATTGGGTATATGAATTGGCGCTATCAATTAAAGCCACAGTTCAACCAAAAAATTAAGACTTAAGGAAACAAGCTGGAACTTAAATCATGAATAAAATTACCATTACCCGACCAGACGATTGGCACTTACATTTACGCGATGGCGATGCGCTCAAAGCTGTGTTACCAGATACCGCACGGCAGTTTGCTCGCGCTATAGTGATGCCTAATCTACGCCCACCCATAACCACTACTGAATTAGCAATTGCTTATCGTGAGCGGATTTTGCAAGCACTACCACAAGGCGCAAAATTTGAACCCTTGATGACGTTGTATCTCACAGACAACACGACTGCAGAAGAAATAGCTAAAGCTAAAGCGAGTGGTATTGTACATGGGGTTAAGTTGTATCCATCTGGCGCTACTACCAATTCTGACTCTGGTGTGACAAATCTTACAGGCTGCGCAAAAGCGTTAGCTGCGATGGAAATGTGCAATTTGCCATTACTTGTGCACGCAGAAGTTACAGATGCTGATATTGACGTGTTTGATCGCGAAAAAGTGTTTATAGAGCGCAATATGCATACGTTACTTAAAAACTACCCCGCACTCAAAATCGTGTTTGAACATATCACTACTAAAGATGCGGCAGATTTTGTAGCTAGTGCGCCAGCCAATGTTGCCGCGACTATTACTGCGCACCACTTACTCATGAACCGTAACGATATGTTTAAAGGTGGCATACAGCCGCACCATTATTGCTTGCCAATACTAAAACGTGAAGAGCATCGCCTGGCGTTGGTTCAGGCTGCAATCTCCGGTTCACCTAAATTCTTTTTAGGCACGGACAGCGCACCACATGCTCAACATTCTAAAGAAGCGGCTTGTGGCTGTGCTGGAATATACACAGCACATACCGCGATGGAGCTTTATGCGGAAGCATTTGAAGTGGCTAATGCATTACATAAATTAGAGGATTTTGCTAGCTTTTACGGCGCAGATTTTTATGGCTTATCGCGCAATACAGGGCAGATCACTTTAGTTAAAGAGAGTTGGCAATTACCAGCTAGTTTACCTTTTGTTAATGATGATGTGCTAATACCATTAAGAGCAGGACAGCGTCTGCTTTGGAAGGTGTTGTAAAATCTTAAAAGATTACAAGCATTTACCTTAGCCAAACTAGGGCTTTAATTCAATAAACTACAAATTGAAAAGGAGAATGGGTTATGTCCACAAATACTATCCGACTTCACCGTGTGCTAAACGCGACACCCGAAAGATACTGTTGAGCATTTTTAGATGCTGACGTAATCCCTTGATGGCTACCAAAGCAAGGTTTTACCAATTGAAGCGTAAAGCCACGTCCTTCTGGGAGGTGATTTAAGCGTTAAAAAGTAAACGAAATATCCACTAAAATGTTATCACTACGATGAATTGCCCCACTAAAACACTGCAAGAATTATAACCACCATTTCATTAAAGCCAAAACCTTGTGATACAGGGCTTAATGTAGTGCAAGAAAGAATACCTGAAGCTACTCCACCCTAATCTTGCAATCTCGGCTGGCAAGATTTGCTTGCGCTGCTTGTAAAGGCAAAAATTTCAGACTGATAAAGATAAAGTACCAAGTTATCAACTAATCGACTATTTGTAGCTGTAGAGATTGAAGTTTATATGAGGTTCACTTGTTTAAGTTCTGACTTTAAATAAGCATAAATAATCGGTGCTAGTAATAAGCCACCCATGCCAAATATTGCTTCCATCAGCAGCATCGCCAGTAAAAGCTCCCAAGCTCTAGCATCGATTCTGTTGCCAATAATCCGAGCGTTAATAAAGTATTCTAGTTTGTGAATAAATATTAGAAATATAAGTGCTGCAATAGCAACATTAAATGATAGTCCTAGTGCAACTAACACAATCATAGTATTAGAAATTAAATTACCTATAACGGGTAGTAACCCAGCGATAAAGGTAATTAATACCAGCGTTTTGCTGTAAGGCAAATGAACCCCCGCTAATGGCAATATGATAAATAAGAAAATTACGGTTAATAAAGTATTAATCGCTGATATTTTAGCTTGTGCAAACACCACATTCTCGAATGATTTACTTAAGAGCTCAAATCGACACCGTAAATTAAATATAAGTGGTTTGGCCTGATTTTTTGGTAAAAAAAGTTGTACTGATAGCATAACCGCGATGGCTACAGCAATAAGCGCGCGTGCTAGCGTAAGTATGCTTTCACTTCCTACTTTTCCAAGTTCTTGACCATGTTTTGTTAGAAAATTAGTAAGCGATGTTTTAAATTCTAATACATTTTCAGGAATGTAATTCACTAAAGCGGGTGGCATTTTTTCGCGTAAATCACTAATTATTTCAACAATTTTATTGCTAAGCCCGCTCAGGTTTTCTTTGCTACCTAATGCCTGTGATAAAAATAGTATCAGTAATGTAATAGCGCTGATAATGCCTATTATCATTATTACGCCCGCGACTATTTTGGCTTTCCGTACAGATAGGCGTTTATTAAGCGCAACACTTAGATGTTGGGTTAGCAGGTAGATTAGCATGCCAATGAAGGCTGGAGCGACTAATTTAAATAACAAGATTATCGCTATCAGACCGAAGGTGATGGCAATGCTGAAAACTTTTGTTACATCTGATGTTTTAATCATATCAGATATCATAACAAGATTATTGCTGATTGGATGCAAGCCATCAGTAACTGCGTGTTAAAATATAATCGAAGCTGGCTAGACAGTCGCCGCGTATCGTAAGATGCGGGGAGGAAAGTCCGGGCTGCATAGAGCAAGATGACGGCTAACGGCCGTACGCTGAAATTTGATTGGCGCAAGCTAGTCATTATAAGGTGAGGAATAGGGCCACAGAGACGAGCGTATTTAGTTACGGTGAAACGCGGTAACCTCCATCTGCAGCAAGACCAAATAGGCTGGTAATAGGCGTGGCTCGCGCTGCCAGCGGGTAGGTTGCTTGAGCGTATGAGTAATTATGCGCCTAGATGAATGACTGTCACCACAGCAATGTGTATACAGAACCCGGCTTATCGGCCAGCTTCATTTAAATTAAACAAAAGCCGATTCCTTCAGGCTTTCACTCTCAAACCTGATATCCAAAAATCCTATTATATGTAATCAAACACCTCCATCACTTGTCTGATATTTCACTTTCACAAAATACCCTATGTGCTTAATTTTTAAGGATATTATTTTTAATATAAAAATGAGCTAAGTCATTGAGCTATAAAGAGAAATACGAAAAAAGAGCTTGCAATACATTTTTATTTTATCTATAGTGTTTATTAGTGTTGAAAAGTGTTGTTTTGTGGGAAATTATTATCGAAACTAAGGGTGGTTCTAATTTCTCATTATTTGATTTTCGTAATTTTCATATTAATTTTTTAATACTATAAATAAATATTAAGTTTTTTAAGGGGTTGTATGTTTCGCGGTGCCGCATTGCTCAGTTTAGATGCTAAAAGTCGGGTGGCTGTGCCAACCAAGCACCGCGACGCCTTACGTTTGCACTCCACTGCAATTGACGAAACTCAATCTGCTGGCGGTTTAGTATTAACCGCACATCCTCATCGTTGCCTATTGCTGTATCCACAAATAGCATGGGAACCCATTCAGTCTAAACTCATGGCGCTATCTAGCTTTGATAAGCAATCGAGCGGGTTACAACGTTTGCTAGTCGGTTAT
>JAYVTW010000085.1:0-7521 GCA_043788445.1 Methylophilaceae bacterium | reverse complement strand
AGGGATTCATTTACGTTCTTACGCGCAAAAAAATCCTAAGCAAGAGTATAAACGTGAAGCTTTCCAACTATTTTCTAGTTTATTAGATACGGTGAAATCCGAAGTAACAAGAATTACAATGTTAGTTCAAGTGAAAAGCGAGGCTGATGTAGAGGCGATGGAAATGCCAGCAGAGCCAGAAAACGTACAATATCAACATGCAAATTTTGATGCCGCCTTAGGTGCGGAATCAGAGCAAACGTCAGACGCACAGCAGGCATTACCGTTTGAGCGCGCAGGTGTTAAAGTTGGCCGTAACGACCCATGCCCATGTGGTTCAGGTAAGAAATATAAACAATGCCATGGTGTGCTTAGCTAAAAATACAATGAGCTCACAAGTAATTATTTCGCCTTGTATTGGAGTATGTAGTATGAATGACGCCGGCTTATGTGAGGGTTGTTATCGTAGTATTGATGAAATCCGCGAATGGTTGGATATGGGGCATGAACAACGTGAGGCAATAATGAGTGCGCTAGTTGAACGTGAGCAAGCCGCATTCTTCGATTAGCAGTTTCAGTTGGTAGTCCCGTTGGTCACTACTTAAAAGTGCCAATAATCGCCCCTTGGGCTTTTAATGCATAAAGAGTACTTAGACCAAACTCAATAATGAGTTTCAGATCTGGGTGATGAATCTCACTGGCAAGCTCTGTTAAGGCTTGCTGACCTGTCAAATTATCATTCTGGATCAGTTGTAACAATCTAAATGTGACATCATTAAGCTCTACAAATTGTACTTTGTTTACAGTATCCCTAAATACCAATAAATATGTTGCTTCTGGCTGCGTTGGTTTGAATTTATTAGAAATTTTATGTACTGGGTAATCGTATTTTAATAGCGCAGAAGCCGGAGTTAGTTTTGGTTGTTGCTTAAAAAAGTCGCCATTAACTTCAATTTTAGTGTTGTCAATAATTGTGTCACTGGTACTAAGCGCGAGTTCGATCCATTCATAATGTGCAAGCTGATTGAGAAAAGCGGGCTTCTTAATACTTGTTACCGAATTAATGTTTAGATAATTTAAAAACTCCTGCGGAATTTCTCTAAAAATCGGCGTTTGCGATTGATGATGAATGAAGAAGTCACGTACTAGTTTTTGCCAAGCGCGTTTACCTAAGACATTTTGTGCGACAGGAAAACAAGCCGAAACTGAGTCCATCATGTTATTAAAAACAATTTCGGTATAAACCGCCATGCGTTTTTTTACGACTTTAGCAGGTTTTGGTGAGGCTCTAGGTTGGCGTAAATGTTGAGTAAACGCTAGTTGATAGCGCTGAAAATCTAATAGATTATATTTTTCAGCATTCATTTTTAAGCAGTTAATTGATGCCGCTTTTCTGCAATTTCTTTGGCCTCATTCAGCATACCACTGCTATATACTGCTTGTAATTCGGCTATTTTATTAATTTCTTGCATCAGGATCTCCAACGGTGGGATATTCGTATCTCGTTCCAATAAAGTTGGAAACTTTCCGTAGAGTTGATAGGCATCAATCAGCAATCCCCAAACTGGGTCAATGATATCTTCGCCGTGCGTATCAATCAGCAAATCCGGCGTTTCTTGTAGATGTCCAGCTATATGAGAGTAAACGATGCGTTCACCAGGGATACCGCGTAAGAAAGCATGGGGGTCAAAGCCAAAGTTGACGCTATTTACATAAATATTGTTGATATCTAAGTGTAAGTCGCAATCTGCCTCACTCAGCACCGCGTTTAAAAACGTCAGTTCATCCATCGTGGAAATAGGTGCTGCCGCATAAAATGAAGCATTTTCTATTGCGATACGCTGACCTAATATATCTTGTGTTTGGCATATACGCTTTGCAACATAATGTACCGCTTCTTCAGTAAATGGTATCGGTAATAAATCATACAAATAGCCACGTCGACCATGATTAAAGTCAGTACAGTAACTTAAATGTTCGGTATAAAGTGATATGTTGTGTGTGCTTAAAAAAACTTTAACTTGCTTAAGAAAGCTCTCATTTAGTGGGTCTGGGCCGCCCAGAGATAAACACAACCCGTGACACACTATCGGGTAACGATCTGTGAACCAAGCTAAATCTTTAGCAACTTTGCCACCAGCGCCAATCCAGTTTTCTGGAGCAATTTCTACGAAATTGATATGTTTTATTAGCTCTTGCCCATACATTTTTTGGATTTGGGGTATTAACTCACGCTTTAACCCCAATCCAGAACCAGTAATACAGTTTGTTACTTTGCTGTTTCCTGCATTATCAGTAAATGATGTGCCTAATTGCCCCATACTTAATTTTACTGGACACTTATCACAAATGCTTACTTAGCTGTTTCAGATTTAGCGGTATCGCCGTGGCATGAGCCTACTGGCATTTTTTTATCCGCACTGCATGAACCATCTGCTGATTTTTCCATTGCTTTACCTTCCATTGCTTCAGACTTCTTTTTATTAGCGCTACATTTACCTGTGTTACATTTACCATCTTTCATTTTCATATCAGCTTCTGCCACCATATAACCAGATGACAATGATTTTGCTGTGAAAGGATTTGATGCAGCATTTACTGTTGTTGCCGCGATTGATAATGCGAATGCACCGCCGACTGCTAGTGCTAATGCTTTTGTAGATTTATTCATGGTGTTTTCCTTTTAATTAAAATTTGTTGAATTGTTTTGGTTCTCAACTTATACGTAAATTAATCTCGATTGGATTCAATCAAATCTTGTATACGCATTTTTGATTGCAACGGTAGCTGTATGGTTTCATCATTTTCTATTTGTTTCATCAATTCTTTTATAGCAGATCTCATTATATAAAGTTGTTTTCCGAAGCGAGCGCATACTTTACAAATTAATAAATGTAGACGTAAAGACAATCCTTCGAGAAATGATAAACGCTGATCCAATGACTTGGATATAAGCTGGCTGGCATGTTTACAAGAAATCATCATTTTGTATCGATATCTCTCGCTGTAGGTTGATTACTTAGGTTAGCCAATTTATTTCCAAACACTTTCTCAGTCCCATACGGGCTCTGTATAACATCACCCAAGCATTAGTCGAGCTGATTTCGAGTTCCTTACAAATTTTTTCATTATCATCTTCATACACGTCACGTAATAGAAATAAATTAGCTAATTTCTTCGGTAATTTATCCATACAGTTTTGTAGTATAGCTAAAAACTGCTTTTGTTCCAGTGTGTTATCAGGGATATCCCAATCTTGCGGGGCATCTGACCAATGACCTGAATTGTCAAAGAATTCATCCATACCAGGTTCATCAAATGCGATTTCCTCAACATCTTTTACTGTCAGCTCACGACTTTGTTTACGAACAAGATCAATAATTTTATGTTTTAAAATCCCGGTAAGCCAAGTGCGGGGAGCCGATTGACCCGCATATGATTTGCTGGTGATAGCTGCGAGCAAAGTGTCTTGCACCACATCTTCCGCTAAATGTGGATCGCGTAAACGCCCCAGTGCAAAACGATATAGATAATCGCCATGAGCATTAAGCCAATCATGTTCATTTTGAGATTTTTTATTGTGTGTCATATTGCTTGCTGTTATCTTTAATGAGCGGCTTAGAGAGTGAGACTGTTATTAAATTACATTATTGAAGCATAAATTCTCTGACATTTGCTACTTTATTGAATTTATTTAGGGATGCCAATTTTCTGTTGCATGAGCAACATGTAGTGTTCAGCATCTAGTGATTGTTGATTGCGTTGCGCTTGCCAAATAGTTTCAGCTAAGCAATCTAACAATTCATGTTGTGCATCGTGTACATCTTGATGTTGCAGCAATAACTGCTGGTAGATATTTGCAATGCCAATGGGCTGGTTGATACTAATTTGTTCTAGTACAGATAAATGCAGGCTCATATGCAAAAATGGGTTAGTTTCCCCCAATTCAGGAAAGTATTGCTTATGCATATAGCGTGCAGAGTCATTCAATATTGTGTGATATTCGGGATGCATTTGCATGACTTGTATACCAATAGTTTCAATGCCTTCTAACATTTGTTTTTGTTTGAATTTAAGCCAAGCATTAAAGAAAAACTCTCTGACTTGGTCACGATTGGGCTTAAATAAACTCATGTTGATTATTCGGCCTTAAATAAGCCTAATACAGCAGAATATTGTAACAACTCATTTTTTCCATTGATTGGGGCTATTTCACCGTTGCCATAAAAGCCTATAAAGGGCATGTTAGGATATAGCTCACGTAATTGCAGTAAATCTTGATCTTGGCTGCCGTATAAGTATGGCCCGCGAGCTAGGCATGAAAACAGTAAACCAAAATCTGGGGCAGTTTTGGCCAGCGACTTGCCCAAACTCTGAGCTGTTTTTTTAAAATCGGATGCTGCAATAGCAACATCGCGAATTGCCCAACACAGCCATTGATTTTCGGTTAAGCATTTGGCTAGAGTCACGCTGTCATATGTTTCATCGCAGCCAATCAGGATAGCTTGGTGGTAATTTCCATCATGAATTAGCTCAAGCTCATCCGCATAAACCGCAATTAACTGATGATATGGAATGGCTTCATTGTGATGCTGAATTTGCCTGTGATTTTGTGTATAAGCCTTTTGAAGGTTAGTTAAAGCATTCTCATCATCTAATGTATGGATATCATAATTGTTTATGTGCGTAATACGTTTGGGTTCACTTAAAAAGCGTAAGCCATGCGTTGCGGCAACTACACCTCGTGTATGTTTCAGCGTGATTTCACACAGACCTTGCGCGTTACCTTTTCCATTTTCCCATACTGAAAAAGGGCCTTGCCCAATCACATCTCCTGATACTCCGCCAAAGCGTACCCCTTTGTTATTTAGCCAAGTAGTGTTGATGGCATTAGGCGCGGTGAGTGTTAGTAACAATTGATTATCATTGGGCTCATGAACGTTTTCTAGACTAACATCGCCAGAAAATACCATCGCAGCGGCAGCAGGGCAATCCAATATCCAGTCCTCATCTGTAAAAATTCCGGTTGCAGAACAGCCAATCACTTGAGTGCAATTAGCTGTTTTAGCGGCTGCTTTAATGGCAGACTGTGGGTTATTAGCAAATTCGGAGGTTAGAAACAATAACACACTACTGACGCTGCTAATATTCGCTTTTTGCATGGCATTTGTTACAGCCTGCTTAGCCAATTGCGCGGCTAGGTCTGTTGTTGTTTCGTTGGTAGAGGGTTTGCTCAGGCTGATTTTTCCAGCAGTTGCTAAACCTGTTGCAACTTTCAATGACGACTGTTTAAAAGGGTTAATTCTCACGTGACTATGCTTAATTATTTTACAATTCTTTTGCTGGATATTCACATACATGGTGAATGACACATGCAGCACATTTTGGTTTTCGCGCAACGCACACATAACGGCCGTGCAAAATAAGTAAATGATGTGCATCTTTCAGATAAGCTTTAGGCACCGCTTTCATCAGATTTTTTTCGACAGCTAGTGGCGTTTTTCCAGGTGCTAAATTTGTGCGGTTACCTAATCTGAATAGATGTGTATCAACGGCTATTGTGGGTTGGCCAAACACAGTGTTGAGTATAACGTTAGCGGTTTTTCGGCCAACACCCGCTAGTTCTTCTAAAGCTATACGCGTATTGGGTACTTCACTATGATGAAAATCTATTAACTGTTTACATGTTGCAATGACATTTTTTGCCTTGGTACGGTATAAACCAATCGTTTTAATGTAGCTTTCCAAACCTGACAAGCCTAAATCATAGATGGCTTGTGGCGTATTGGCTACGGCAAAAAGCTTACTAGTTGCAATATTCACGCCTTTATCAGTTGCCTGTGCTGATAAAATCACTGCAATAAGTAATTCAAATGTACTGTCGTAATGCAGTTCTGTGGTGGGGTAGGGGATAGCCGTACTCAAACATTTAAATAGCTCAAGACGTTTAGCGGCCTTCATTTTTTAAGTAAGTTTCTTATATTGCGTTTAGTTTTATCAGAAATGATTTTAATGTGCATCAGATGGATTCATTAATGCCGTGTTAGCAAAGGCTAGTTTGTTTTTGCGGACTTCAAACCAGTTGCGCCCTGCAATAAGTAAACCCAAGCCTATAAAAGCACCGGGCGGCAATACGGCAAGTAGAAAGCCGTGATAATCGGGCATAGTGAACATAAACTGCTTGGCACTAGAGCCAAAGACTAAATCTAGCCCAGATAAAAAAGTACCCTTACCCACAAATTCTCGTAAACCACCTAATAAGGCTAACACTAAAGATAAACCAAATCCCATCGAGAACCCATCTAACATAGAAGGAATAGTGCTATTTTTCGCCGCAAAAGATTCAACACGCGCAAGTACAATACAATTGGTAACGATCAGTGGAATGAAGATACCTAATGCGTCATAAAGTGGTTTTGAGCCCGCATGGATGAGTAAGTCGGTGACTGTTACTAAGGTTGCAATGACTAGGATAAATACAGGCACGCGAATTTCATCAGGCACAAAACGGCGAATTGGCGACACCATACCATTAGACAATGCCATGACGAATGCAGTAGCTAAGCCTAAACTCATCCCATTAATAGCGGAAGTGGTAACTGCTAAAGTAGGGCAAAGACCTAGCAGTTGCACTACACCTGTATTTTGTTTCCATAAACCGTTTTTAATAATCTCTTGATACATTACCATTTTATTATCCTTTTCTCAGCCTTTTTTATTGACTTAGATTTCTTGCTTTTTACTTTTGAACTGTCGCCTCAGCAAATAACTTAGTTTTATTGATTTGGAAATACTGTAATGATTTAGCGACTGCCTTCACCACCGCTCTCGGCGTGATAGTCGCACCTGCCATATAGTCAAATTTGCCATCGTCTTTCCTGACATGCCATAGTGGCAGGGCAGTTTTTAATAACGATTCATTATCAAATTGCTTAATCCAGTTTCCATGTAAGATATCAATATAATCACCTAACCCTGGTGTTTCCTTATGTGTTAATACACGCACCCCACTTAAAGTACCATCTGCGCGAATTGCTATAAGTAGTTTAATGTTACCGCTATAGCCATCGGGTGCTATTGCTTCAAGAATCACAGCAGCAGGCTTATTATTGATTTTGGCACGATTTATTTCAATTGGTTCTTTATTACCTAAAAGCTCATCAGGGCCAACTTTGATTGTATCTTTCAGTAAATCATTATCATGCATGCTATCTGGCACGATTTGGCGGAATAGATTTAAGCGTGCTTCCGCTTCGCTTTTAGCGATTGGCGCAAGTGTGGTGGCATAGATATAAGCCAGTAACCAAGTGCCAGCGATAGAAAAAACGATGAGTAATGAGGCAGTTTTCAGTGCATGAATAAGCATAGTTTTAGGCATACTGAGTCACCTTATTTGCTATGGCCAAACACGCGCGGTTGGGTGTGGGCATCAATTAGTGGCACGCAAATATTCATGAATATCACTGCAAATGCAACACCATCAGGGTAGCCACCATATACGCGAATTAAGTATACCAAAATGCCAACACCAGCCGCGAAGAT
>JAYVTW010000084.1:0-14081 GCA_043788445.1 Methylophilaceae bacterium | reverse complement strand
AGTTTCGTCACATGATGATTCAAAGCCAAGGATTAACATCAGAAATACTTAATAAAGATTGATAAAACATAATTATATGATTAAAATAGTAGACTTTTCTCAACTATTGCGCGGTTATCTCTTGTGCGTGACTTGAGCATTAACCAAATTGAATGGCTAATATCTGTGATATTGGTAATTATTTTTTATAAAGTGAGATTGAATGTCTAGTGTACGCGTAAAAGAAAATGAACCGTTCGACGTTGCCCTGCGCCGTTTTAAACGTTTGATTGAAAAAACTGGCTTGTTAAATGATTTGCGCGCGCGCGAGTTCTACGAGAAACCAACTTGGGAACGTAAACGCAAAGCTGCTGCTGCTGTTAAGCGTCAATATCGTCGATTACGTAACCAAACTTTACCTGCAAAACTTTACTAAGCCTTGCGCTAAGAAATATAGTCTTGTCGTTAAAAGCTCAGATATTTGAGGACATGAAATTAGCGATGCGCGCCAAGGATAGCTTACGTCTTGGTGCAATTAGGTTGTTGTTATCTGCAATCAAGCAACGTGAAGTTGATGAACGTATTGATTTAAGTGATGCTGATGTTATCGGCGTCATTGAAAAAATGCTTAAACAACGACGCGATTCTATTGCAGCATATGAATCTGCTAATCGTACTGATTTAGCTGATATTGAAAAGTTTGAAGTGACTGTACTGCAAACTTATTTGCCTCAACAGCTAACAGAAGATGAAATTAAAGCGCTGTTAGAGAAAGTAGTCGCTGAAACTGGCGCCACTGGAATTAAAGATATGAGTAAAGTGATGGCAGGGATTAAACCACTTATAGTCGGTGTGGCTGATATGGGTAAAGTTTCTGGTTTGATTAAAGCGCGATTAGCTTAATTAACTGAAATTAGTATAGATTTAATCCCAAGTAGCACTAAAAACTAGATGCACTATAAAACTTAAAGAGGCATGCAGCCTCTTTTTTTATTGCTTAAATTATTTATTTTTCCGCTATTATCTAGCTTATGATTCCAGAAAGCTTCATTGAAGACTTATTAAATCGCATTGATATTTACGATGTCATTAATAAAAGTGTACCACTTAAGAAAGCAGGGGCAAACTATGTTGCATGCTGCCCGTTTCATAACGAAAAATCACCTTCCTTTACAGTAAGTTCTTCCAAGCAGTTTTACCATTGCTTTGGCTGTGGAGCGCATGGCACGGCAGTGGGATTTTTAATGGAGTATCAAGGTATAAGCTTTGTTGAATCTATTCATGATCTAGCTAAAATGGCTGGCATGATAGTGCCGCAAGAAGAGCGTTCGAACAGTTCAGAAGCTGCAAAGCAAACTGCTGTTGGACTGCAAGAGAGTCTCCAACAAGCCACAGAATATTACAAAGCAGAGCTAAAAAAATCGCAACGTGCGATAGATTATCTTAAAGGACGTGGTTTAAGTGGCAAAATAGCTGCTAAGTTTCAAATTGGCTATGCCCCAGGAGGCTGGCAAAATCTGCAAAATATATTTCCTCAATACGATAGTGAAGCGTTGACCAAGGCGGGTCTTGTTGTGACTAATGATCAAGGCAAACGATATGATCGGTTTCGTGATCGTATTATGTTTCCGATTCACGATCAAAAAGGTCAGGTAATCGCTTTTGGTGGGCGTGTCATCAACCCGGAAGATACGCCCAAATATTACAACTCACCAGAAACACCGTTATTTCAAAAAGGCCATGAATTATATGGTTTGTTTTTAGCGCGCCGTGCGATTCGTGATGCAAGCCGTGCTTTAGTAGTTGAAGGCTATATGGATGTCGTAGCGCTTGCTCAATATGATATTCACTATGCAGTGGCTGCATTAGGCACAGCAACTACGCCGTTCCATATTACAAAACTCATGCGCCAAACTGACGAAATTGTATTTTGTTTTGACGGAGATAATGCTGGGCGCACTGCTGCTTGGCGCGCGGTCACAAATGCGTTGCCAGCGTTAACAGACGGTTTAAAGCTGACCTTTATGTTTTTACCGCAAGGCCATGATCCCGATAGCTACGTGCGCGAATTTGGCAAAGAAAAGTTAGAAGCAGAAATAAAAATCGCCACACCTTTATCTACTTATATCATCGACCATTTGTGTGAGGATAATGCTCTACAAAGCCAAGAGGATAAAGTTAAATTGCTTAACGATGCTGAGCCCATATTGCGACAAATTCAAGCGCCTCGATTATCAATTATGTTGCGTAAACGTGTTGCAGAATTAGCGGGGGTCACCGCTGAAGAGATGCAAGATATGATGCGATTGAGTACGCCGAATAAATCAGCGCCGCGCGCTACACAAAAACAATTACGCACACCACAATCACTAAAAAAACGTTTTGCGCTGAATTTGTTGATGAAACCAAGTTTAGCCAATGCCGATGATTTGAGCTGGCTACAAGGTACTACAGAAGAAGATAATCTGGTAAGAGGTGTGTTGGAAATTGCATTGCAGCAACCGCAATCTAACCCTGCTGTATTATTACGTGTTTTAGAAAATAAAATAGATGTATGTTTGTTGCGTGAAGTGCAGCGCGATTTGCATATGCTGGATGAAAGTTTGGATATTGCACTTGAATTTAATGGTGCAAGGACGCAATTAAAAGACATGATGCAACAGGGCAGTGGCGCATTATTACTAAAACGTGCTAATGAAAAATCAATTAGTTCGCTCACTGAGCAAGAGCGTGAACAGCTCAGAAATGCGGTTAAGAAGCAAAAGTAATAAATCTTGATTACAAATTAATCTATTGATGATAAATAATTTAATTTCTTATATGTAATCTGAAGTACGAACGCTTTTTAGGAGTAGTTTTTTCGGGTATAATTTAGGGTTGTTTAGAACTGCTAGAAATCACGTGAATTACATTAACACGCAACTTAAGCGTAGTTAATAATCCATCGTCAGCATATGAGGTAATACATGGCCAGACCAAAATCAGACAAGACGCTAGAAAAGCAAAAAATTGCTGCAGAGCTTAAAGATCCACAAACCCAAGCCCTTGATGCTGAAGAGCGTCGTACGCGCTTAAAAACGCTGATTGTATTAGGCAAAGAGCGTGGTTACTTAACTTACGCTGAGATTAACGACCACTTGCCAGATGACGTTCAAAACTCTGAGCAAATTGATGGCATTATCGGCATGATTAATGATATGGGTATTCAGGTATACGAAGAAGCGCCTGATGCTGAATTACTGTTAATGTCTGACACACCACCAGCCGTTACTGATGACGATGCTGTAGAAGAGGCTGAAGCAGCACTTGCTACTGTAGATTCTGAATTTGGTCGTACCACAGATCCAGTGCGTATGTATATGCGAGAAATGGGTACGGTTGATTTGCTGACCCGCGAGGGCGAAATTGAAATCGCCAAACGTATCGAAGATGGCTTAAAACACATGGTGCAAGCCATTGCGGTCTGCCCGACAACCATTGCAGATTTATTGGACATGGTAGATAAAGTTGAAAAAGATGAGTTGAGCGTTGATGATTTGGTGGATGGCTTGATTGATACTGACATTGGTTTAGATGACGCAATGGAAGCTGATGCTGCTATAGAAGTAGAGGAAGAGTTATCTGATGAAAGTGACGAAGATGAAGACGGTGCAAAAGCTGCTGCCATTTCAGCCGAAGCTTTAGCTAAACTAAAAGAAGAAGTTCTTAAACGTTTTGCTATTATTCGTGCGGCTAATGAAAAAATGTGCGTCATTCGTGAGGCAGAAGGCTCCCAAGGCGAAGAGTACAAAAAACATCTTGATATCATTTTAGAGGAGTTAACTGCGTTTAGATTTTCAGCCAAACAGGTTGAGGCATTATGTGGTCAAGTACGCGAAATGGTCGATGTGGTACGTAGTCATGAACGTAAAATAATGGATTTCTGTGTTGATAAGTCTGGAATGCCGCGTCCACATTTCATTAAGAGCTTCCCAACTAATGAAGTCAATATGAACTGGTTGGCGCAAGAGTTAACTGCTGATAAACCTTATGTAGAACGCTTAGTTCGCTACAAACATTCAATTGTGGATCAGCAACAACGCTTAATTGATTTGCAAATACGTGTTGGATTGCCAATTAAAGAGCTAAAAGAAATCAATAAGCAAATGACTACTGGCGAGGCCCGTGCCCGCCGTGCTAAACGCGAAATGATTGAAGCTAACTTGCGTTTGGTGATTTCTATTGCGAAAAAATACACTAATCGTGGCTTGCAGTTCCTGGATTTAATCCAAGAAGGCAATATTGGTTTGATGAAAGCGGTTGATAAATTTGAATATCGTCGTGGCTATAAGTTTTCTACTTATGCTACATGGTGGATTCGCCAGGCGATCACCCGCTCTATTGCCGACCAAGCCCGTACCATTCGTATTCCAGTGCACATGATTGAAACTATTAACAAAATGAATCGTATCAGTCGTCAAATTCTGCAAGAAACAGGTATTGAACCTGATCCAGCAGCACTAGCCGAAAAAATGGAAATGCCAGAAGATAAAATCCGCAAGATTTTAAAAATTAGTAAAGAACCAATTTCGATGGAAACGCCGATTGGTGATGATGAAGATTCACATCTAGGTGATTTTATTGAAGATAACGCTACGTTAGCTCCAATTGACGCGGCAGTTTATGCAAGCTTGCGTGATGCAACGGCTGAGGTGTTGGAGTCACTTACACCACGAGAAGCTAAAGTATTGCGTATGCGTTTTGGTATTGAAATGAATACTGACCACACGCTAGAAGAGGTAGGTAAACAGTTTGATGTGACACGTGAGCGTATTCGTCAAATTGAAGCCAAAGCTTTGCGTAAATTGCGCCATCCAACACGCTCGGAGCGTTTACGTAGCTTTTTAGAGACAGGTCAAGATTAATTTTAATTCTTAAGGTTTTGTAGCAAAAAAGGTTTCAGGCCCCTTAGCTCATGCTTGGTTAGAGCAGCGGACTCATAATCCGTTGGTACTGTGTTCGACTCACAGAGGGGCCACCATTCACTAATATCACAGTGTATCGTGATACCTCAAAAGCCTAATATCTAAGCCGTATTAGGCTTTTTCTTTATATCAAGCCACATCATGTCATTGCTTGACATACCGTCAATTTTAACGGTATAAATGACGATATCTACCTTTTAGTTTAGATTTTAACGTCACCAAAATGCCTGCCTTTATTCATGTGCTTAGAAATTACTACCCACATTGCCTGTAAGCAACTGTGGTCATTCTATGATCAATTCCGATATTAAATAGTGCTGTTTAACAAAATGAATAGCGACATAAGAATTAAATCAATTAAATAAAAACGTAAGATTGATGTAAGGTTCAGAGGTTATATTAACCATCTGGTAACAAACCCAATAACATTGAATAGGATTTATGATATGAATAAACTTTTAGTTTTAGTATTAACTCTTGCACTAGGCGTAGCATCAGTTTCAGCAATTGCTTGTCCAAAAGGTGAAACATTAACTGGTGGTACTGGTAAGCATCACAAAGGTGGTAAATGTGTGGGTAAAGCAGAAGTTAAAGAATTAGCAAGAGCTAAAGATGCTAAAGAAGATGTTAAAGCAGCAGCAACTGCTAAAGATGCTAAAGAAGATGTTAAAGCAGCAGCAACTGCTAAAGAAGTAAAAAAAGAAGATGCTAAAGAATTAGCAAAAGCTAAAAAAGAAGATGCCAAAGCAGCAGCAAAAGCTACAAAAGAAGCAACACCGGCTCCAGCAGCTAAACAATAAGTTCTCATTTAAAATAAGTATCTTAAAAAGGGTGACTTCACCCTTTTTTTTCGCCTAGAATGAATTCCTATCGATTATTTAATTTAAAAAAACCTACTCATTTCTGAATAGGCTGTTTATAAACTAGATGGTGATTGCTTGTTCATTACGTACATTGTAACTTCAAAGCCAAAACGTATTTCAGAAGCTGCTGGTGTTGTCCACATGATATTTATGCTTTAAGTTAGTTACGATTACAAGAAAGCTTTATGCATTTTAACATTACGAATTAGTTTAAATGCAGCCCTATGCACATCACTTAATACTTAGCAATGATTATCAGAAATGCCAAGTCAGGATTAAATCAGTCAGAAGGAGATGATTTTGAATTGTTGCTTAAAAATGCCACCATGCTTAAATATACATCAGAAGAAAAATATAACAATTAATTAATAATAATGAAAGATATAGGCTCACATATGGGGCTTTTGATTTTTTTCACGAGCATTGAGAATGCTGTACGCTGCAAACTCCGACTAGCATGGGGTATTAATGTTATTTACTATCTAATTCTTCATATAAAGTAGCCTGATTACGACCATTGGTTTTGGACGTATATAAGGCTGTATCTGCATGAAATAACAGTAGACCAGGATTGCTATTTGAAATCGGATTGACATGTGCAATACCGCAGCTAATTGTCAATAATCCAATAGGTGAAGTCTTATGTGTAATATTTAAATTTCTCACATTGGTACATAAAGTATGCCCAACCTCAATAACTTGCTCCTTTGTCATATCGGTAGCGAGGACAATAAACTCTTCACCTCCGTAACGAGCGGTAAAGTCTGTATCTCTCCTCATAGACGCGCTTAACGACGATGCAACCTCTTTCAATGCCTTATCACCTGCAATATGGCCATAGGTATCGTTATATCGCTTAAAGTAATCAATATCGACCATCATCAAGCTTAATGTACCTCGAGTATTTAATAGGAAATGCCAAGTTTCATTAAGTTGAGTTTCAAAATGCCTTCGATTATAGATACCTGTTAAACTATCAAGAATGACTAAGTCATTTAGCTTTGCATTAGTTTCTTGTAAAAATTTTCGCTCTTTACAAAGAAGCTGATCACGTTCCACACGTGCTGTAACATCTTTTTGTATGCCTATAAAGTGGGTTAATTGCCCATGAGTATCAAATACAGGCGAAATGCTCAACTCATTCCAGAAATCTGAACCATCCTTTCGATAATTGCGGAGTGTGACTCTGCAGCTTTTGGCGCTTTCAATTGCTTCTCTTATTACTTTAATATTCCGCTGATTTTTTTGTTGACCTTGAAGATATCGGCAATTCTTATTGATGGCCTCTTCAGTAAAGTAACCAGTCATTTCTTCAAATGCTTTGTTTACAAAAATGAGGGGATTGTCAGGCTGATTAGCGTCTGAAATTGTAATCCCATCACTGGAGTGCATTACAGCTTGTAGAAGTAGTGAAGGATTTATCATAATTAAATCGTTTTTAAAGTTTTTTATTTATTAGGCAAAATAGCTCGAGTAAATAATATATGTTAGTAACTATCCATAAGCGATGCTTTGGATATTATCATAGGAATATCAAAAAATCTGGTATTAACTTAAAGATGCCGCTTGATAGCCACATAACCATAAACATCATGAAAAAAAATTATTTTTCTTGACCAATACACGCTTGGAAATTTCCATTCCAAAAAATGACATTTCTTAAAATGGGGTAACTTTGGGTGTAATTTTTATAGTTAAATCTATTCGTATAATCATGTATTTAAAAATATTTTCGAATGACAAAGGGTCAATATCACAATGTACCGTGATACCTCAAAAGCCTAATATCCACGCTGTATTAGGCTTTTTATTTATATCAACTAACATCATCTAATAACTTGACATGCCGTCACTTTTTTTCGGGGTATAAGTGATTTAGTCTCATATTTTTAGATAAGAAATATCGTCAAATATGATTACATCTAGCGCTATAACAAGCTCAGCCGAAAGATAAACCTTCCAGAGAGCTTCCATAAAACCAGAACATGAAGTAAATTAAATGGATTGTCAATTATTCTCTATGGATGGAAATACAAGAAGCAAAAATATCTTGGCGTAAGCGCTACATTGATTGCTACAACGCAAGCTATCGGACACCGCCATAAACTGCATTCTGTACACTTCATTGAATTGGCGGATCAACATACTGAAGTGACAATGGCGCTTAGTGTGGCAGAAGCTGAGTCTTTGTTCCAACGGCTCCATGAAGAAAAAATCAATGTGTTTTATACTAAGATGCCTATTAAGTTTGGTATGACTGAAGATATTTAACGTTTAAATAATCTCTTTTAGAGTGTCGGTGATAACAAACTAACTCAATCGATTCAATTTCATATATTGCCGTGTGTACTTTGATAATGCTGACCTATTGTATGCATGTAATGGGGATTTAATTAGGCTGTTTCAATTCTAAGTCTTTCAAATTTAGGTTAGTTAGTCTTGGTGCCAATTTAGCGGTAATTGCTACCACCCCTAGCGTCATCATTCCACCAAATACCACCGAAGGTATTAACCCCATCCATTCAGCTGCGATACCTGATTCAAATGCACCTAATTCGTTAGATGAGCCAATAAAGATACCATTGATGGCTGATACTCGGCCGCGCATGGCATCTGGCGTAGCGAGTTGCATGATGGTGGTGCGTATCACAACCGAGATACCATCAAACATGCCTGACAGCAATAGTAGGAAAAACCCTAGCCAAAAATAGGGGTTGAGGGCATAGCAGATTATGCTTATACCAAAACCAGCAATTGCACTAAGTAATATCCATCCAGTGTTTTTCTTGATGGGGTGTTGTGCGAAGTAAATACCGGTGATAATGGCGCCTACTGCCGGAGCAGCACGTAGAATGCCTAAAGCTTCCGGACCTGCTAGATAAATATCATGAATAAATACTGGTAGCATAGCGACTGCGCCGCCAAATAAAACGGCAAACATATCTAATGCCTGTGCACCAAAAATAATCTGGTTGCCAAATACAAAGCGCAAGCCTTCGCCAATGCTACGGAGTATCGGTGGGTTTTCAGTTGTTGGCGGTTCTTTGATTTTAAGAGATAACAATGCTGCTGTCGCACCTAAACATAATAAAGTGGCGACGGAGTACGCGACAGTCTTGCTGGCAAAACCAACTAGCAAACCACCTAAAGCTGGGCCAATCACCAAACCTGTTTGAAACACTGAGCTGCCAACGCCAGAAGCCCGTGCATATTCCTCGCGTGGCAAGATAAGGCCAAATAATGCGCTGTAAGTCGGTGCAATAAAAGCACGTGCCAAGCCATTAAATGCAATTGAACCGTAAATCCAGAATAGCGCATCACTCCCTATCCAGCCTGCAGCGACCGCTGCCAATGTAACGGCGTTGGCACATAGCATGATGGCGGCGAGTACACCAAACAATCGCCTTGAATAATGATCAACTGCATAACCAGCGAAAAGCGCACTACACATATAAGGGACAACTTCTGCCAAACCTATCAAACCCAATGCGAGTGTATCGTGTGTGAGCTCATACATGTGCCAACCAACCACCACCGCCATAATTTGGTAGGCTAAGACTATTTGGATTCGGTATGTCAGTAATTTGGTAAAGGCGTGGTTATGGTAATGGAATATCGGGTTATTAAAAAATTGCACGTGGTTTCCTACATCAGTTTGTCTTAATCTATTGCAATTTAAAGTCGCTTTTTAATAGGAATTTTTTTGTTTTATTCCAATGGCTGGTTTTAAATCAAATGCAATGCAAATGCGCTCCTCATCAGCGGTGAAAGGAATCGTGCGATGAAATAATGAAGATGGAAACAGCACAATATCGCCTACATTTGGTATGGTATGATTCACTAAAAAGTCACTATGTGTATGTGGTGCGATGATCGGGTAATTATCACCATGAATGCCGTATTCAAAAGCACCTTCTTCCGCTGTTTGCTTACTGCTGGGCATAGCCAGATATACTGCACCACTAATCCAGCCAATTTCATGAATATGTGAGGCGAGGTGACCACCTTGGCGCATTTTGACGTACCAAGAGCTAGTGAATTCTAACTCTTCAGGGAATGCGTTAATCAGCTCACAATTAGCCCCTGCAAACTTATTTTTATAGTTAATAAACTCTTGTTTAATTAGCTCAGCTAAAGTTCTGAATGAAGCTTCTGGGCGCTTAAACAAGTTGCCTGCCGATTGTTGACCATAATGCAACATGCCCTGTTTACGTTCTGCAATATTGGCATGATGTATGTCGTGTAATAAGTCTTTTAGTAGCTGACTATTTTGTACGGTGAGTTGCGGAATCGCCTGTTGATAGACGAAATCAAGCGGATTTTTACAAAAATTATACGGGTCAGATTCATTAAAGTTAATGCTATAGTGTGTAGATAAAGTTGCAACGAAAGGTGCAATGTGTTTCTCAGTTTGCATGAGTGCATCACGCTTAGTTTTAAACTCAGCAAAGCGTTGGGCTTTATACAAGCAATATAAAGTGCGGGCTTGCCAATCATCTAATTGTGAACGTTCAAAATACGGAATCGCCTCATTGAATTTTTGAGCTAAGTATAAAAACTCTGCCATGTTGTAATTAGCATGAGCATGCTGTGGATTAATACCCAGCGTAGTTTGATAGTTTTTAACCGCTAAATCCATATGACCCTGATCGCGCAATGTTTCACCTAAATTATTAAATGCATCTGCATAGTTAGGAAATAACTGAATCGCTTTTTCATAGCTCGTGATAGCATCAATTAGCTTTCCTTGATCACGTAATGCGGTAGCAAGATTAAAGTAACCGCGTGCATCAGGATTGATGTTGATGGCTTTGCGATAGCTAGCGACAGCTTCTTCAAGCTTGCCCTGCTTTTGTAACAAAGTACCCAAGTTAGCGTAAGCTTCAAAAAATTTAGGGTTAAGCTGAATAGCTTTATGATAGCTAGCAGCAGCGCTGTCAAGTTCCCCGGTACTAGTCAGCGCAATGCCCATATTAAAGTGTAAGTCTGGCATATTGGGTTGTAGGCGCAAGGCATTCCGATAACTAGCAATCGCCTCTGTAACCTTACCTAAGCCATCTGCGGCAATACCCAGTACATTATGCAAAATAAAGGTGTTGGGATAAGATTGAATCAGTGACTTAGCCAACACTTCAGCTTGGGCTAGTTGGCCATTGTTGAGTAAGTTAAGCAATGGCTGAAGCTGATTATTATTGAGTTGGCCCTGTAGCGGCTGTTTGTGAAATGAAGGTGGTTTCATAGTTTAGAGTAAATCATTTATTTTGTAGTCTGCTTGCCATTTCGCGCAAAAATTGCATGGCTACTGCAGGTTCATCGGTGAGTAGCGTCTCAATTTGTTCGGGATAAATGACAATAATCTCAGCTTGGTCTGATGCAATTATTGCATCAGCAGTAGTTGGGCTGTCCGCTAATAAAGCCATTTCACCAAAATAATTACCAGCTTCTAGGCGACGTACCATATTTTTGTTTTTGACAAGAATGACTGCGCCTTTAACGATATAATAAAGCTTACGCTCGGTATTACCAGTCTCAAACACGTAATCGCCTAAATTTAAACTGATACCATAGCGCCTTAACAAGGTTTCTTTATAAAATGGAATGTTTAACGAACTGCCATCAAACAAACCTTTAAGCAATAACATGTCTTTTTTACGTAAAGTGGCGATAAGCTCAGTGCCAAGCAGAAATACGGCAAAGTTAAAATACAGCCAGGTAATGGCAATAAACATGGTTTTCATGCCACCAAATACTGCGCCATAGTTTTGATCAACTGATAAGAACAAGCCAAAAGCAGGCCTTACCAAGAGCCACAATAACGCTGTGAAGAATGAGCCAATGAGTAAATGCATAATAACTACGCGCATGGGGAAGAAAATGCGATAGAACACCGCCATTAGTAAAGTGGTTACTGAAAGAGAACCAAGTATTCCGATTAAATCTAGCCCTGATGTTGGTAATAAATTCCCTAAAAATAAAATCATTTTCTCTATTATTAGGCCAACAAAAGTAAATAGAAACAATAAAAACAAAATACCTAAAACGGCGAATATATCTTTGGCTTTGCGTTTGACAAAAGACGGTGCTTCTATCAGTGAGGATATCGTGTAAAACGCCGAGCGCATAGCACCAGCTAAAGGCGTTACTGTCCAGAGCAATAGAAAAAGCCCAACCGCCCCCCATGCAGCTTTTTGTTTGGATGCAGCATACACCTCCACCATAATACTGCTACTGAAGTCAGGTATTAGGTTGCCGGTTAAAATGGCTAATTTAACAATCGCGTAATCAGATGAGGTGACTAGATGGCTAAGTAAAAAGAAAATCAGCAACACCATGGGAATAAGTGCAAACAAAGCATAAAACGATAGCGATGCAGAAAGCCCGAGTGCGTTATGCCGCATAAAGCCTTTGAATGTTTCTTGAAAGACAAACATCGGTGTTTTATAGCGTTGCCTCGCAACAGCCTCGAGTGATTTGGCAAGCGCTGGCTGATTTACAAATTGCTTAATTTGTTGCAATTTATCTTGGTAACTTTTAATCGACAAAGAACGGGTAACCTTTATACTAAGTAAATATACTTTGTAACTTTGTGCGCCATATTATACCAGTTGCTTAAATTTTTCGGTGGCAGCTATTAATGCAGAGGTTATACCGGGTTCCATTGCAGAATGTCCTGCATCGGCTATCATATGCAAGGTGGCATGCGGCATATTTTGAGCAAGTTGCCAGGCGGTTAATGGCGGACAAACCATGTCATAACGACCTTGCACAATAACAGTTGGGATGTGGTGCAAGTTCTTAGTTTTTTCTAGTAAGGTATCACCGTCTATAAAACAAGCATGCTTAATGTAGTGCATTTGAACTCTTGCACGTGCTACCTCAATTTCTTCTTCTTTTTTAATATCAGCTTGATTAGGTTGTGTAATAGCTGCTGTATCAGTTGTTTCCTTTGGTTGTGCCGGGATTAAACGCAAAATGCTGCCCTCAAATGCATTCCACTGTTTTGATGCGGCAACGCTTATATTAGTATCCTCAGAAAAAACAAGTTCATAATAACTGGCGAATACATTGGCTTGCAGATGTATCGGTAAGAAATTGACTAATTGCAACCAGTTTTCAGGGAAAAAGCATTTTACTTCACCTAAAAACCAATCTAATTCATCTTTACGGCTCAAAAAGATACCACGCAAAATCAAGCCTTGTAGCACTTGGCTATGTTGAACTGCATAAGCCAGAGCCAATGTACTGCCCCATGAGCCACCAAATACTAGCCAATTACTGATATTAAGATGGACACGTAATGCCTCAATATCAGCTACTAAATCAGCTGTTGTATTGTGCTTGGTGCTACCTAAAGGCTTGCTGCGTCCGCAGCCGCGTTGGTCTAACAATATAATACGATAGTGACTTGGATCAAAAAATCGACGCTGCACGGGGTTGCAGCCACTGCCTGGGCCGCCATGCAAAAAAACCACGGGCTGACCTTGTTGATTTCCACACTCTTCAAAGTAGATTTCATGATTATCAGTGACTTTTAACCAGTCATGATGATAAAAATCGAGCTCTGGATACAAATTATAAGGGATTTGTAGCATGATTTAAAATAAAGCTTTCTATATGATTCTATTGAATTTTTTTATTAATATTGCCATGTTGAAGTAGGAGTAGTCAACAATAATTACAAAATATGTTAATAAATTGTAACAAAAGTATTGCAATTCGTATTTAACTGTACTAACATGCTTTACGCACATTAAATGTGCTGAAAAAAAATAGAAATTAGTGGTGAAATTACTAAAAAATCATAAGTAATTATCTACAGGTTTTAATTATTTTTCAAACCCTTAGTACTATAACTTTGGAGATAAACATGCAAGTTAATAAAATTAAGCTAGCTTTAGGCTTAGTGGCTGGTATCACATTGGCAATGCCAATGTTAGCATCTGCTGCTGCTGACCAAGAAGCAGCAATGAAAGACGCTAATAACTGGGCTGGTCCACGTGGTAACTACACAAACCAAGCATACAGCCAATTAGGTCAAATCAACAAAGGTAACGTTAAAAATGTTAAAGCTGCTTGGACATTCGCTACTGGTGTAAACCGTGGTCACGAAGGTTCACCAGTTGTTGTTGGTAACATGATGTATGTACATACAGCATTCCCGAACAATATCTACGCTTTAGATTTAAACGACAACCAAAAAATCGTATGGTCTTATTTCCCAAAACAAGATCCATCAGTACAAGCTGTTTTATGTTGCGATAACGTTTCACGTGGC
>JAYVTW010000083.1:0-15415 GCA_043788445.1 Methylophilaceae bacterium | reverse complement strand
CCAATACTTGAAGCGCATACTCGTAGAGAGACT
Source organism: Methylophilaceae bacterium (assembly GCA_043788445.1). GTDB lineage: Bacteria > Pseudomonadota > Gammaproteobacteria > Burkholderiales > Methylophilaceae > JACMMS01. The sequence continues at coordinate 15,382 of JAYVTW010000083.1, read as the reverse complement.
TCAGCCTTGAACATCATGCCGACGGCAATTCCTGAAATACTCATCATTGAACCCAAAGTTTTTGGGGATGAGCTCGGCTTCTTTTTTGAGAGCTTTAATCAGGAAGCATTTGAACTTGCAGTGGGTAGGCCAGTGACTTTTGTGCAAGACAACCACTCAAAATCAAGTTACTATACACCTGAGTATGAGCGCAGTATTTTTTGGAATGACACTGCAATAGCAATCGAATGGCCCATACAAGGTGCACCTACTTTATCTGCCAAAGATCAACAAGCCAAACAAATTGAAACAGCGGAACATTTTGCATGAGCCACGCATTAAAAACGATCAATCCGCACGCTGCGCAGCCAACTTCCTTACGCTCTCTAGCCAATAGCCTATGGCGTAACCGTCAGCTTATCGTTCAGATGACCAAGCGCGAGGTAGTTGGTCGCTACAAAGGTTCGGCTATGGGTCTAACTTGGTCATTCTTTAACCCGGTATTTATGTTGGTAGTCTATACCTTTGTTTTTTCTGAGATTTTTAAATCGCGTTGGGGCGGTGTAGGTGGAGATGGTAGTAAAACACAGTTTGCAATAGTGTTATTTGTAGGAATGATAGTGATCAGCTTATTTAGTGAAGTGCTAAACCGCGCTCCAAGTTTGATTCTTTCTAACGTTAATTATATTAAAAAAGTGGTATTTCCCATTGAAATATTGCCTGTAGTCGCTATGGGAGCAGCACTATTTCACAGTTTTGTTAGTCTTGGTGTATTGATAATAGCATTTGCGCTTTTTAACGGACACATACAATGGACGATAATTTTTATTCCGCTAGTACTTCTACCATTAGTCATTTTGACACTTGGTTTCACCTGGATGCTAGCTTCATTAGGTGTGTTCTTACGCGATGTTAGCCAGACTATCGGCATTATTACCACTGTATTAATGTTTCTTGCACCTGTTTTTTACCCTATCACCGCAGTGCCTGAGAGGTTTCGCCCATTCATCATGGCTAATCCCGTCACCTTCATTATTGAACAAGCACGAATGGTGTTAATTTGGGGCCATTTACCCAACTGGGTTGGATTAGCTATATATACCTTGGTTGCTATTATTGTGGCTTGGTTTGGTTACGCGTTGTTTCAAAAAACCAGAAAAGGTTTTGCTGATGTCCTCTAATAATATTGCTATTAGTGTAAGCAATCTAAGTAAAAGTTACCAAATTTACAACTCCCCTAGAGATAGGCTTAAACAGTTCGTAATGCCGCGGTTAAGACGTATAACTGGCAAAGCTCACAAGCAATATTTCCATGAATTTTGGGCCCTTAAAGATGTTACATTTGAAATTAAAAAAGGCGAAACTGTAGGCATTATCGGACGCAATGGCAGTGGGAAATCAACGCTGCTGCAAATAATTTGTGGCACTCTAAACCCAACCAGTGGCAGTATTCAAACCAATGGACGTATTGCTGCTCTGTTGGAGCTAGGCTCAGGATTTAATCCAGAATTTACTGGGCGCGAAAATGTATATATGAATGCATCTGTTCTGGGATTAACTAACCAAGAAATTGATGAGCGATTTGACAAAATTGTTGCTTTTGCTGATATTGGTGATTTTGTAGAGCAGCCAGTTAAAACTTACTCTAGTGGAATGATGGTGCGATTAGCGTTTGCAGTAATTGCGCATGTAGATGCCGATATTTTGGTAATCGATGAGGCATTAGCAGTTGGAGATGTAGTATTTACACAAAAATGTATGAGATTCTTGCGTAAATTTATGGATCAAGGAACTGTACTATTTGTAAGCCATGACAGTGCAAGTATTATAAACCTTTGCCAGCATGCGCTCTGGCTCAATAAGGGACAAATTGAACATATTGGCATCGCAAAAGATGTAGTTCAATCATACACACAATTTACTTTACAAGAAATTTATGGCAAAAAAATTCGATTGACACCTGTTACTTTAGATGAATCCGTTGATAATAAAGTGGAAGGCGAACAATTAATCTCCGAAGATATTGATAAAAAAAATTCCGTTTCATATTTTACACAACTAGATGAGTCTTCTGGTTGGAAGACGGGTAAAGCTAATATTATTTCTGTTCGTCTACTTGATAATTTTGGTTGTGACTTACCATTGTTAACTGGTGGTGAGATAGTGAGCTTAGAAATTATCGCTATAGCTCATGAAAGTATATATAGCCCTATATTAGGATGGTTTGTTAAAGATCGTTTAGGCCAATCACTTTTTGGCGAACACACATACACTTATATAAATCCACCTATTATTATTAACGCAGGTGAGAAAATTAGAGCTATATTCAAGTTTAAATTACCTTTATTGCCAAACGGGGATTACGCAGTTACGGTTTCTATTGCTGAAGGTGATCCACATGAGCATATCCAGCACCACTGGCTAAACGATGCTTTGATACTTAAAATAAATTCAGATAGAATGCGCTATGGTCTAGTAGGCATTGCATTCAACGAGGTTAGTCTTACTGTTGTTGGGAGAAATTAATTATTAAATCAAATATTCCAGAATTAATTCCAATTGATAAACGTGTCTCCGTAGGTAAATTTACTTATGGTAACCCTCAATTTATGCTCTGGGATGCTTCGGAGCGTATTGTAATAGGCTCATTCTGCTCAATTGCGAATGAGGTTGTGATATTCGGGGGGGGTGAGCATCGAGTTGATTGGATTTCAACATTCCCCCTACGCATTGCATTTGGTGATTCACTAGCAGGAAAGGATGGTCATCCTAGTACAAAAGGCGAAACCAATATTGGCAGTGATGTTTGGATTGGCTTTAGAGCAATCATTCTCTCAGGAGTAACTATTGGTGATGGTGCAATCATAGGTGCGGGTGCAGTTATTGCTGGAAATATTCCACCGTATGCGATAGTAGCTGGTAATCCAGCAAAAATCATTAGATATCGATTTAAACCAGATGTGGTTGATAAGCTTCTACAAATTCGCTGGTGGGATTGGGATTTAAGTAAAATTAAGTCTAATAGCTCGTTATTAAGCTCAATAAATATAGAAGAACTTTTAAATGATCATGTATCAGAATAACTTATTAGAAACTGCACAGTTCTCGCCAAATTCGCTACAATCACCAAATGCTTGGGTCGGTCATTTGCCTTTTGCTGCATGGTTGATTAAAGAAATTTCACCTAAAATATTTGTTGAGCTTGGTACGCATACTGCTAATTCGTATTTCTCGTTTTGTCAGTCAACAAGTGAACAACATTTGGTGACTAAATGTTTTGCTGTCGATACATGGCAAGGTGATGAGCATGCGGGGATGTATGGTGATGAGGTTTTTAATCAAGTTAATGCACATAACCAAGCGCATTATCAAAATTTCTCCCGATTGTTGCGCATGACATTTGATGATGCCGTGGGTTATTTTTCTGATAACTCAATTGACCTATTGCATATTGATGGATTGCATACTTATGAAGCAGTTCGACATGATTTTGAAACATGGCTGCCGAAGCTTGCGCCAGGTGCGATTGTGCTTTTTCATGACACAAATGTCCGTGAGCGAAATTTTGGTGTATGGAAGTTATGGCAAGAATTACAAGCGCGATATCCAAATAATCTAGAATTTCTACACTCTAATGGGCTTGGGGTTTTGCAGCTTGACGGTGCAGTTGGTATTAAGAAATTGAACTGGCTTGATTCGATAGACATGGAACAAAATGAGCTAAAGGATTACTTTTCTGCATTAGGTATAAGGCAGTTGGAGAGATTTGAGTTGGGACAAATTAAAACCCAAGTAACCTACCTCAATCAAGATATAGCCGAGCGTGATGGGCAGATTGCAAACCTTAGTTTAGCCCTCGCTGATCGTGATGGGCAGATTGCAAATCTTAGCCTAGCACTTGCTGATCGTGATAGAGAAATTTTGAGTTTGACAGATAAGTTTTCATATATTTTGTTAGAGAAGGACCATAAGAGTTATGCTCAAAAACAGGAACTTAATGCGATTCTTCATTCACGTTCTTGGCAGATAACAGGGCCTTTGCGTAAAATCAGTTCACTATTAACCAAGCTTAGCCTAGTTAATTTTTTTTTTATAAAAAAACTGACTGAATTTATTAAGATACGTTGTAAGCTAGTTCAAAAATCTTCCATCCTTGAGATTCATGAGAGTTCCCTTTTTAATGCAGATTTTTATCTTGCCACGTATCCGGATGTAAGGAATAACTCCATAGACCCAGTAATCCATTATTTTTTTTACGGGTGGAAAGAACTACGTGATCCTTCTGCCTTGTTCAACACGGCGCTTTATCTTACCAATAACCCAGATGTTGCCAAATCAGGTGTAAATCCACTTTTGCACTATCTAAAACATGGCCAGCAAGAGGGTCGTCAGCAAATACCAAAGCCGATTCCTTTTGAGGAGTTACATGTAACCAATTCTAAGCTTATACCTAAGGTTTCTGTGGCAGATTTAGATGTTGAGATTGAGGCAATAAGTAAGTCAGGTTTGTTTGACGAAACTTTTTACCGCTCGACCTACAAGGATCTAAATGTTGAACCTTTTAATGCAATTAGACATTATTGCGAGCATGGTTGGAGAGAGGGAAGAAATCCATCTCAAGACTTTGATACTCGCTTCTATCTTGAAACTTACAGTGATATACATAATGCAGGCATCAACCCTTTCTGGCACTACATTGTTGCAGGTGCTTTAGAGCTGAGGAATGCTATGCCTATGTATGAGGTTTCTGAACAGGTATATGCGGAAATTGAGGCTATAAGAAAATCTGGTTTGTTTGACGAATTCTTTTACCGCTCAATGTATACAGAGCAAAAGCCTGAACATTTTAATGCAATTAGACATTACTGCGAGCTTGGATGGAAAGAAGGAAGAAATCCTTCAGATGATTTTGATACGCGCTCCTATCTCGCAACATACAGCGACATCCGCGATGCAGGCATCAACCCTTTCTGGCACTACGTTGTTGCAGGCGCATCAGAATTGAGATATGCAGTTCCTCCTCTTTCTGCTACTCGCTATGAGAACGATATTTGGTTTGGCGTTGTGGATAGCGATATTAAACTGCTGGCAAATTACGTTTCGCCTGATTGGGCAATGTTGAGTAGCTGTCAATCCATTTCAAAAGGAATTTCGCAGCCTCTCATGCCTCAGAAAGATTTTGAGTTCTATGATCCGTTGGATTGCAAAGTACTTAAAAAGCAGGCACAGACAGCAAAGCTTCATGGAATCTACGGCTTTTGTTTTCAGCTTAAAGTTGCTGTAGATGGATTGGAGAAATCTCAACCCGTTGAGACATTTGTTGATCATGATGATATTGATTTACGTTTCTGTGTGCAAGTTGATCTAGGTCCTCATGGTATTGAGCCTGTTATTGAAATCATGTTGAAAGTGTTGTCTGACAAACGATATATACACATAGAAGGTCGGCCTGTTATATTAGTGACCATATCTAATGAAACGCAACATGCCGATGTTTTTCTTGGTTACCTAAAGCGCGAGTTTGCTAAACGAGGCATTTTCAACACGTTCCTAATTGCCCAGTTTAGGTCCACCAGCAATGGCAATTTGGGGACACCACTTGGGGATTTATGTGATGCCGTTCTTGATTTGCCGATTATGCCAGTCCCTGGAGAAACCGGTGACTTTTTGCCAACAGACAAAGCCGGCGCTGACGTCGTACCCTATTGTGTCATTGCTTCGCAGGGTGTTGCACGTGCACAAGCTATACAGAATTGGGCCAATCCAACCTATCACATCATTACTCTTGGTCGTAATAACACTGCCCAAAAACCAGCACGCTCGCTGATTTATACAAGATTTCATATAGAGGAATATCGCCGCTGGCTCGATGCAGCAATCAGTAGCGTAAGAGTTGCTCACCCTGCAGATCGTCGCTTTGTTTTCGTGAATGCTTGGAATGATTGGAATGAAGGTCTCTTTCTTGAGCCTGATAAGCAGAGTGGCTTTGGTCGGTTAAACGAAACAACCCGTGCACTATTGAACATTGCCACAAATGTGATCATGCCCAAGGTTTCGGTGATTGTGCCAAATTACAACCATGAGCGTTTCTTGCGCCGCAGATTAAATAGTATCTACGGTCAAACTTATAAAAATATTGAAGTCATCCTGCTGGATGATAGTTCGACTGATCAGAGTCGGACAGTGTTAGATCAGTATTCGGCTAATTATCCTGAGATAACGCGCTCTCTTTACAATGAAACAAACTCAGGTAGCGCCTTTCGGCAGTGGGCGAGGGGAATCAAACTAGCAAAAGGCGATATTGTATGGATAGCCGAAAGCGATGACTTCTGCGATGAAAACTTTTTAGAAATACTGGTTCGTTGTTTTGAGGACGAAGCTGTAATGCTTGCATATGCAAAATCTATCTTCGTAGACTTAAATGAAGCTCCTATTCAAGACGACTTTGCACAATATCTTGGCGACTTGCCGTGCGTAGCTAAATGGAATGCCCCCTATGTAGATACTGCTCACAATGAGGTAAGGACAGCGCTGGGCATTAAGAACACGATTCCGAATGCAAGCGGTGTTATTTTCAAGCGACCTGTTGATATTGCTTTGCTCGATGATGAGTCATGGCTGTCTATGGCAGTTGCGGGGGATTGGACTTTCTATCTTCATGTTATTCGAGGTGGGAAGATTGCGTATACCACAGAGACAACAAATTTTTTCAGACGTTATGAAGGTAGCACTGCCGAGTCTTCGTACAAGAAAGAAGTTTTTTACCGTGAGCTTGGTAAGGTGGCCATGATAGCTCATGAGCTTTACGACTTACCCCTTAAAGTCCTAGAACAGTGCCAAAAAAATTGCAAGATCCTCTACGATTTTCACTTGGGTCAGAGCGATGAGGAGTTCTTACTTTGGTTTGACCGCGAGTCCATTATTCAGGCTCGAGAAAATCGGTTACCGAATATTATGGTTTCGACTATGGGCTTCTACCCTGGAGGAGCCGAGATTCTGCCTATTCGACTAGCGAACGAATTTAAACGTCAAGGACATTCTGTTATATTGTTTTCTGCTGGATTTAATCATCGCGAGGATGGAGTTCGCAGGATGTTAAGAAATGATGTGCCTCTAATAGAAACTTCTGAAGTGGGAGCACTGAAAGAGATTATTCATGATTTTGGAATTGAGGTGCTCAACACACACCAGTGGCACATTCAGAAATATCCACTGCAGGTTCCAGATGTTTTTGATGATTTGGGCGCACACGTAGCCTCTCTTCATGGCATGATTGAACATGGTGATTCTTTTGGTGTTACCGAGAAACATCTTCGCAAAGCGGATCAAAAAGTCACTAGTTGGGTTTACACTGCAGAGAAAAATCTTGGTCCTTTTTCAAACTTCGAACTCTTTGACAAATTATCTGCAAGGTTTGTAAAGCTACCCAATGGAATGCAGCCCCCTGAAATCACACCAATTCCTCGTTTACGTATGAATATCCCAGATGAAGCTTTTGTGCTGTGTTGTGTAAGCCGCGCTATACCAGACAAGGGGTGGTCAGAATCTATATTGGCAGTTGAACAAGCGCGGAAGCTTTCCGGATGTGACATTCGTTTAATTCTTGTAGGCAATGGACCAGTGTATGACGAGTTTTGCCGAATTGGTACACCAGATTTTGTATACTTGGCGGGCTTTAGCGAGAACTCAGTTGGTCATTATGCGGCTGCGGACATGGGTATCATGCTAACGAAATTTAAGTCTGAAAGCTTTCCATTGACTATAGTCGATTGTCTCTTCGCTGGCAAACCCTACATAGCCACAGATGTGGGGGATATCAAAAATATATTGATGACTGAGGGTAATATTGTGGGTGAAGTAATTGAGTTGGAAAGTTGGGAAGTTCCGATTAATCGAGCTGCACAAGTTATAGCGGCTTTCGCATCTGACAAAGATAAATATGAAAGTGTTAGGACACGCGTACAAGAAGTAGCCAATCGCTACCGAATTGATGCTGTAGCAGAACAATATGTTCAGCTTTTTAAAAGAGATTTGTTTCTGTCTCGGTGTATGAAAATCGCAAATGTTGTTCCCCAGATTCATTAAGAAATCATTAATGTCTAAAATCACACAAGAGAAGCGTCATAATCAAAAAGTTGTTGGACTTGAAGAGCAGGTTTTCTATCTCAGTCAAGAATCTCTTGACCGTAACGTACAGATTGATAATCCCAAGCAAAATACAGCTTATTTAGTTGAACAGATAAGTTTGCAAGCAAGTGAAAATCCAAGATTTGTATCTTGTTTTTTTTCTCGAGTTTTCAGGAGAATTAAATCTTTTATTAAAAAAATTTTTATGTGGTCGAATCAGCAAATAACAGAAAAATCAAGCTTACTTCCTGAAGGTTTTGATTCGGATATGTATGTTAAATTAAATCCTGATCTGGTTGAGTCAGTTATCAATCCAGCAATGCATTATTTAAATCATGGGCGTCAAGAAGGACGTAGTTTTCTACTGCCTGCAATGGAAATTTGTTGTAATCATGAATTCAAAGTTGAAAACGAAACAATTCTTTTTGTGGGTCATGAAGCTTCAAGGACTGGCGCTCCGACCTTAACGCTTAATATTGTACAAGCGCTTGTTAAAAAGTATAACGTTGTATTATTATTATTAGGTGACGGTCCACTTTTTGAATCATTTGTCTTGGCAGGTGCAATGGTTATTAATGCCTTTAGCCTTAAAGGTAATCCATTAATAACATTTTATTATGTTAGCAATCTATGTAAAAAATTTCATTTTAAGTTCGCTATTGTTAATAGTATTGAGTCACGAGTGGTTTTGCCAGTATTGGGAGGTTGCTTTGTCCCAACAATATCTTTAATGCATGAGTTTGCGTCGATGTATGCTTGTCCCCAAGAAATCCTTAGTGAAGCATGTTTTTGGTCCAGTGAGATTGTTTTTTCTGCAAACTTAACATTGGAAAATGCAATCACTGAATATCCATCACTTGGTGAAAGATCTGTTCATATTCTGCCACAAGGTAGATGTCTACTTCCTTTAGAAGGGTTAAGTAATGATGAGCTTCAAGCAGAGCGTGCACGCATAGTCAACATAATTCGCCCAAAAGATAACGCAAAGATATCAACAGTTATTATAGGGGCTGGTTCAGTTCAGCTCCGTAAAGGTATAGATTTGTTTATTGAATGCGCTAACCGCGTAATTAAATCTCCACATGGAGAGAGTTGCCGATTCGTGTGGATTGGTAAAGGTTATGATCCAGACAATGATGATAAATATTCAGTTTATCTTGAGGATCAGATACGACGTGCTGGCCTAAAGGATCATATTTTTATTATTGGGGAAACAGTCGCTATCGAAACTGCTTATGAGGTGGCCGATATTTTTCTTTTATCTTCACGTTTGGACCCATTACCTAATGTAGCAATTGATGCAATGGCTTATCGATTGCCCGTGATATGTTTTGATAAAACAACTGGAATTGCCGATTTTTTAATAGAAAGTGGGCTAAGTGAGCATTGTGTTGCGGAGTATATTGACACTGCTGATATGGCCCAAAAAATATTAGCACTCGCTAATTCCAAAGTTTTACGGGAGCAGGTTGCAAGCCGTTGCTATGAAGCTTCAAGAGCATTTTTTAATATGCAGCATTACGTATTTGAACTAGAAGTTTTAGCTAAAAGTGCATGTGCTATTTCAATGCAAGAACAAGAGGACGTTAATCTGATTCAAGATTCTGATCTATTTAGGCAAGATTTTTTTCAGCCCACTTACTCTCTACTTAATGCAGAGGAAAAACTAATTCGAGCATATGTTCGTGGATGGGCAAGTGGTATAAGTCGTCGAAAACCCTTTCCAGGTTTCCACCCAGGCATCTATAAGGAACAACATGGTATTACAGTAGACGGATCAGACCCGTTCGCAGACTATCTAAAAGCTGGCCAACCAAGTGGTGCTTGGAATTGTTCTGTGATAACTTCAGATACATCAGCTGAGAAAAACTTACCTGATAATCTTAAAATTGCATTGCATTTGCATGTTTACTACCCTGAACTTTTACCTGAAATAACAGAACGGCTTAAATCTAATCATATTTGCCCAGATTTATTTATTAGCATTGCTAATGAGATAGACCGTCACACCGTGATTAGTCACTTAAAAGGTTATCAAGGTAGGATTGTTGACATCCAACTTGTTCCAAATCGCGGGCGTGATATCGGACCATTTTTGACGATATTTGGCCAAAAGATCTTAGAAAATTATGACTTTGTGGGACATATTCATACAAAAAAAAGCGCTGATGTTAAGGATGCTTCTAAGGGTAAATCATGGTATAAGTTTTTGTTAGAAAACCTTCTTGGTGGAGAGTCCGGTGCTATGGCGGACCATATTTTAACAACCTTAAACAATGATGCATCTATTGGTATGGTATTTCCGGATGATCCTAATCTAATTGGCTGGGATCAGAACCGAGAATACGCTGAAATACTAGCAGAAAAAATTAACCTTAAGAATTTACCAAACAACTTTCTTTTCCCAATTGGAACAATGTTTTGGGCTAGAACTTCAATTTTAGCACCTCTGATTAATTTGAAACTTGAATGGGACGACTATCCTCAAGAGCCATTGCCATATGATGGTAGCTCATTGCATGCTATTGAGAGGTTGTTCGGATTGATTGTTTCGTTAGGGAAGCTTAGGATTGTAACAACTAACGTAAATGGTTTGACAAGATGAAAATAACTATCTTTGGGGGTGGAGGTTTTATTGGGTCGGCAATTGCAGATCGCCTACTTAAAAACGGGCATGAATTACGTATTTTTGAAAGACCTCGTATACAACCCTACCGTGAGTTTTGTAGTGGTGAGAGGGTGGAATGGATTACTGGTGATATGTTAAGTAACCATGATTTGAGTGAGGCAATTGACAGCGTTGATGTTGTTATTAATCTTGTTTCGACCACCTTACCTAAAAGCTCCAACGACGACCCTATTTATGATGTACAGAGCAATTTGGTATCTTCATTGCAATTGCTTAATGCAATGTCAGCTAGCAAAGTTCATAAGATTGTTTTTATCTCATCGGGAGGTACTGTTTATGGAGATCCAATTTACTTGCCAGTAGATGAAAATCACCCAACTGAACCACGTCTTTCTTATGGTATAACCAAACTTGCTATTGAGAAATATCTCCTAATGTATCAACATATTTATGGAATTAAGGCTAATATTCTTCGTGTAACAAATCCATATGGTGAGCGCCAGCGAGTCGAAACAGCACAAGGAGCCGTTGGTGTATTCTTGAGTAAAGCAATTAATAATCAACCTATTAATATCTGGGGTGATGGCAGCGTAGTGCGTGACTTTATCTATGTCGGTGATGTTGCAGATGCATTTGCTCGCGCAGTTGATTACGATGGATCAAAGTCAATTTTTAATATTAGCTCTGGAGTTGGTACAAGTATAAACGAGCTTTTAAATAAAATTGAGCGCGTGCTCGGACGTAAGATTGTACGTAATTATATGCAAGGTAGACCTTTGGATGTTCCTGTCAGTATTCTGGATAATAAGTTGGTGCAAAAGGAAATGGGATGGGTGCCTCAGGTCACGCTTGAGGAGGGCATAGTGAAAGCTGCTGACTGGATAAAAAACAATACGCAATAGAACTTAGAAGGAAATATGATTAATATCAAACAAAGGTTACTAAAATCTACTTTTTTTCCTAAATTACTGTCACGATCAATAAAATTATTCTGGTGGACTTTTACATTACAATTATTCACTAAAGTAAAAGAATGGCATTTATCTAGAAACAATACTCATTTGAGTAATACATACTTTGCTCCTCAAATTAACAATTGCTGCTTTGCAGTACCTTTTGAGTATCAGTTTGAAAAGCAAAAAGAAATACCACATTTGGCGGTAGTGTGTCATGTGTTTTACCCTGAGATGATTGAAGAGTTTAAGCACTATTTATTGAATATTCCCTTTTATTTTGATTTATTCATTACCACTGACTCTCTACAAAAAAAAGATCATATAGCTAAAGCACTAATAGGATGGAGTAAAGGGGCTGTTGAAATTCGAATTTCACCCAATAGAGGGCGTGATATTGCACCTAAGCTGGTTATTTGCCACGATGTGTATGACCGTTATGAGTTCTTTCTGCATATTCATACTAAGAAATCACCACACCTTGAAAACTTAGCTGACTGGAGGTCTTATTTGTTGGAAACTCTGTTAGGATCAGAAGAAATCGTACAGAGTGTCTTTGACGCATTCGCGAGTGATCCATCTCTTGGTATGATCGCGCCAGAACACTTTGATGAGGTTAGGCTTGGTATTGGCTGGGGCTTAAATTATGGACAAGCTAAAGAATTTGCATCTCAACAAGGTATTGAGTTGTCGAATGATAAAAGGATAGATTTCCCATCAGGCTCGATGTTTTGGGGGAGATCTGCGGCATTAAAGCCAATACTAAAAATCCGTTTAAGCGTGACGGATTTTCAACCTGAAGAAAGTCAAACAGATGGCACACTAGGCCATATTATTGAACGCTTATATTATTATATTTGTGAACAAGCGGGGTATCGCTGGCTCAAGATTGCTCGTCCACTACTAATGGAAAGTGATCACAGACTAATACACATAGATACTAAAATTTCACTTGCTGAACTAATTAAAGTCACACAATTTAAACTTCTAGCCATCAATGAACAAAACTTAAGAGAACAATCTGAATTGCTAATTAGCCAGTCAAGCTAAAAGCTTGGACTTAATCAAAGTGTCATTCAACAAATCAGTGTTCATTATATGCATTGTGTGAACCGATTAGGATTTATCTTTATCTGGCACTAGCCTACCGAAAATCATGAACATTGGCCGATAGTCAAAGAACTATACCGTGATACGTTATATTGAGTCAGCTGGATACGTTATCATTTAAATACAACAACTCCATATCAGTGTAATGTTGATAAGCGCCATATTTTTACAGTCAAGTGGATGTGACACCATAGAACAATTATAGATATTTTACAAAACGGACTCATTCTCATTAGGACAGGTTAGGTACGCTAATGCCTGTTAGAGCATGTTGAGTTTGATCTGGCTTTGAGTTAAAGTCCTTAAAAAACGTATACACCTCGCATATCATGGAACAGTTAACTATTAAACTAAACAATTCTTGCATCGCTATTTTGATGTGTACCTACAATGGCGGGCTTTATATTGCTGATCAACTAGACTCCATCGCTAGCCAAACCCATCAACACTGGAAGTTATATGTCAGTGATGATGGGTCAACAGATAACACTCGCGAAATCTTAACTCAATATCAACATCGCTGGGGTAATAGTAAGATTGAGATTCGTCGTGGTCCGTGCAAGGGTTCTGCCGCCAACTTCCTATCTTTGGGCTGTGACAATAGCATAGATGCTGACTTGTTTGCCTTTTGTGACCAGGATGATGTCTGGTTGCCTGATAAACTTAATGCAGCCGTTGTATATTTATCACAGCATGATAATACTAAACCGCACCTTTATGGTGGACGTACAACTGCTGTTGATGAATCCCTCAACATTATTGGTGTATCGCCTTTATTTGCATATCCTTGCGGCTTTCGTAACGCGTTGGTTCAAAGCTTTGCTGGGGGTAATACCATGGTGTTTAATCTGGCAGCTAAGCAGCTATTGCATTTGGCTAAAATTACAGAGGTTCCGATTCATGATTGGTGGACTTATTTGCTTGTTTCGGGTGCCGGTGGCCACGTTTACTTAGATCCTAACTCTTACGTTTTGTACAGGCAGCACGCACATTCACTCATTGGTGCCAATATTTCTACAATAGCGAGGTTGAAGCGAATACTCTCTGTATGGAGGGGCGGGTTGAAATATTGGACGGATCAACATGTCTTGGCATTAAAAAAATCCTCTCATTTGCTGGATACTCAGTCAAAGAAAACACTAGATGAGTTTGTACAATTAAGGGATGGTTCTTTATATCAACGTCTTCAGATGCTCAAAATTTGTGGTCTTTATCGCCAAACCTGGCGAGGTACGGTCATGCTTTATCTCGCGGTTATTCTTAATAAATTATAGTTAAAGTTCCACCCATATGAAACTAGGCTTATATATTTGCCTTATAAAAATTAGCTAAGTAGCTTAAAATGAAAAACCAAGATTACTTTCAATATTTTAAAAGCATATCTCTACGTACTATGTTCTACCGAAAACTCTACCTTTATCCAATAATCAATAATCTGGTCAAGGGTCGTTTATTAGATGTTGGTTGTGGATTGGGCAATATGATCTCCTATAGACCTAACTCAGTGGGTGCTGACGTGAACGAGTTCAATGTAAATTATTGTAAGGCACGTGGTTTAAATGTACATCAGATGTCCTTCGATGCTTTGCCATTTGAAGACACTAGTTTTGATTCTATTCTGCTTGATAACGTTCTTGAGCACATCTTATATCCTACCCCACTGCTTAATGAAATTAAGCGTGTTTTGAAAACAGACGGTCATATTGTCATAGGAGTTCCTGGCTTGCGTGGCTACATCTCTGATCCGGATCATAAGTTTTTTTATGATGAGGCTAGGCTAGAGGATTTAGCCAATCTGATGGGCTTTGAGGTAAGCCTCATGACCCATGTTCCACTTTGGAAATCGGTGCTCATAAGCCAGCTATTAAGGCAATACTGTATCTACACACAATGGAAAATCAAGGTTGTTGATAAGTGAGGTTTATGAAAAGCGCGTTGCCTCTGATCTTAGCTCAGCGACTTTGGCAAGGTGGAGCTGGCCTCATCACTGTCGTCATTATCACATTGACCCTTACCCATGAACAACAGGGCTGGTACTATACCTTCATTGGTGTTGCTGCACTTTATTCAATTTTGAGTTGGGTCTATCAGCGACCTTGCTTCAGGAAAATGCGTACATGTTTGTCAGACTTCATTGGCTCCAAGGTGGGCGAGTGGGTGGTGAGCCTATTTCTGAGTTTAACTCTTTTATTTCGAGTGCTGTTCGTATTTACGGCCTTATCTCTATTATCTTTATTGTATTTTCCTATGCAGTTGGTGCGTACATATTTAATCATCGCATTAGTTTAGATCCTATAAGTGTTGGGTCTTAGGAAGTTAAAGCGGTTTATTTCTTAACAATTTGAGTATATCAAGGTAAAGATTACCACGACGATGATTAAAGCGAAACTCAGTTTCTTTCAGGTGCAAATAAAACGTGTGTTTAGCTACGCCGTTAAACTTACTCATTCGTCGTTTCGCATAGCTCCAGAAAGACTCAATCCCATTAATATGACGCTCCCCATTGGCAAACTCATTATTGCCATGGTTCACTCTAAAATGTTTATCAAAACCAATATCCACCAAACCATCATATCCACGCCAG
>JAYVTW010000082.1:0-7298 GCA_043788445.1 Methylophilaceae bacterium | reverse complement strand
ATTTAGAACATCTAATCAGGAGAGAGCAATGGCAACATTATTAGAACAATTGAAAACCATGACCACAATCGTGGCTGACACAGGCGATGTAGAAGCCATTAAAAGTGTAAAGCCGGTTGATGCAACTACCAATCCATCACTATTGTTGAAGGCAAGCACGCTGCCACAATATGCACACCTGATTGAAGAATCGATTGCCTATGCCAAAGTTCATGGTGGAAGCAAGGAAGTACAAGTTGAAAACGCGGCTGACAAATTAGCTGTATTAATCGGAATCGAAATCTCTAAAGTTGTTCCTGGCCGTATTTCTACAGAAGTTGATGCACGTCTGTCATTCAACATAGACAAAATGGTGGCTAAAGGCCGTAAATTAATTAAGTTCTACCAAGAGGCTGGTGTAGGTAAGGAACGCGTGTTGATAAAATTAGCATCGACTTGGGAAGGCATCAAAGCGGGCGAAATTCTTGAAAAAGAAGGCATCCAATGTAACCTTACTTTATTATTTGGTTTTGGCCAAGCACGTGCGTGTGCTGAAGCTGGCGTGTTTTTAATCTCACCATTCGTAGGGCGTATCTTAGACTGGTACAAAGCCAAAAACCCAGGTAATGAATACACGCAAGAAACAGACCCTGGTGTTGTTTCTGTGCGAGCTATTTATGCATATTACAAAGAGCATGGCTTTAAAACAGTGGTAATGGGCGCTTCATTCCGTAACACTGGCGAATTAATAGCTTTAGCTGGTTGTGATCGTTTGACAGTTTCACCAAACTTATTACAAGATCTGGACGCAGCTGAAGGAACATTGGTTCAAGTGTTAAAAGATACAGGTGCTACTAAAGCCCAACCTGCAAAAATGACAGAAGAAGAGTTTCGATTTGCATTAAACGAAGACCCAATGGCAACTGAGAAATTAGCAGAAGGCATCCGCGGCTTTGTCGTAGACCAAAATAAATTAGAAGCAGCGTTATCTGCTAAATTATAAGTATCTCGTTGGTAAATTAGTGGTGAATGACCTAGGCAGAAATATAAGCTAGGTCATTCATAAAATTCCACAAAAATGTAATTAAACTGCAATCTATGTAGTTTAAGATTGACATAAATGAACTGGAGACTTACTATAAGGGTCCAGTTTTTTTTGCAGTAAAAAAAGCTTTTAGTAGTATTCAATAAAACAGTAAACAACGGAGAAAACCATGGCACAAACCCAAATGGCATTAGATTCACTAGATTTCGACGCAACAGTAGCTTTAGCAACAGCAGTTGCTCCACACGTTGACATTTTAGAAATCGGTACACCATGCATTAAGCATAACGGTATCAAATTGTTAGAGACTTTACGTGCTAAATTCCCAAATAACAAAATCTTAGTTGATTTAAAAACAATGGATGCTGGCTTTTACGAAGCTGAGCCATTCTACAAAGCTGGTGCAGACATCTGTACAGTTCTTGGTTGTGCTGATATCGGTACTATCAAAGGTGTAATTGATGTTGCAAACAAATACGGCAAAAAAGCACAAGTTGACTTAATTAACGTAGCTGACAAAGCTGCTAAAACTAAAGAAGTTGCTGCAGCTGGTGCGCACATCATTGGCGTGCACACTGGTTTAGATCAACAAGCTGCTGGTCAAACACCATTCACTGATTTAGCTTTAGTTGCTGCATTAAATTTAGGCGTTGAAATCTCAGTTGCTGGTGGCGTTAAAGCTGCAACAGCTGCTCAAGTACGTGATGCTGGCGCTACTATCATTGTAGCTGGTGCTGCTATCTACGGTGCTGCTGATCCTGCTGCTTCTGCTGCTGAAATCACTGCAATCGCTCACGCTTGATTGCTGTGATAAGTTCTAGATTTATTTAGAATTTTTGATTAAAGACTAAAAAATCCCGACTCAGTAATGTGTCGGGATTTTTTTTAGCGCACTATTAAAGTCATTTGTGGAGCTAAATCATCGCTCTGTTATATTAATTGTTAAGGGAACATCATGGATAATCAAAAATTAATTTTAGATCGCCTAACCACTATATTGTCAGAAACTGACAACAGCAATGCCGCAAAATTATTGGCATTAGTGGAGGGCGCTGGTCGCACTTTTATTGGTGGCGCTGGCCGGTCATTATTAGTGTCACGCTTTTTTGCGATGCGCTTAGTGCACTCTGGCTACAATGTAAGCATGATTGGTGAAGTAGTTACACCAGCAATTAAAGCGGGTGACTTATTGATTTTAGTATCTGGTTCTGGCGGTACAGAAACTTTGTTACCTTTCGTTAAAAAAGCAAAATCAGTAGGCGCTAAATTAGCAGTAGTTTCAATGAAATCAAAATCTGCAATGGCTGATGTGGCTGACTTAGTTATTCAAATTGGTAACGATAATAGTTTTCCATTGACGAATGGCATGCCAATGGGCTCACAATTTGAACTTTCAACCTTATTATTTTTAGAAGCAGCTATTGCAGACTTAATCGCTGCAAAAGGCTTAACTGAAGAAGGAATGCGCGCAATTCACGCAAATCTAGAGTAGTAAATAGTTTAAATCGTAAGTTGTAATTTAAAAGCCCAAGTCAGAAATCTGTTTGGGCTTTTTGCTGTCTGGAATAACAAGCTCTAAATTGTTGCTAGGTGATGAATATCTTTTGCAGAAAGCTTTTTTTGATGCAATGCAGTTGCCACTAATACGCCTTTTATATCTAATTTAGTTAATTGTATAGCATCATTCACATCACGTAAGCCACCAGCTGCATATATCGTAGTTGGATGCTTTCGCAAAGCATTTAGTGTATTTAATTTTTTTAATCTTTCAACATCAACACCTTCACAACTGCCTACTGCGGTAAGTGACATACAAATAAGCTCGTTTGGCCAATAATGAGCGGTATCATGTAACTCAGGTATTCCCATAGCACCTGCTTGATTGAAATCTACAGAAAGTATATGTTGACTTTTACACGCGTAACTTATGGCGCGGTAGTCTTGGAGATTTTCAATATTTTCTGATCCAACAATTGGTTTTATTTGCTTTCCCATATATAGGGCTCTAGCGTTGGCTTGTCGTATACCGCTATCTAACCATATAGTTTGTTTAGGATAAATATTGGCTATGCTTTCAATCACTTCAATATTTGAGCCCGTACCCAAAATAGCATCAATATCTGCGATATAAAGTGTGTCAAATGGGTATAATTTTAATAGCGCCCTTGCAATAGCCAATGGTGCATTTGAAGTTGTCAATTGAGATTTTATAGGTTGATATTGCCCACGTAATCCGTGTTTGGCATGTACTACCTGACCGCTCATTAAATCAATCACCGGGATGATTTGCATCTGAAACCTAGTTTGAAAATCTTTGTATGTGAGTTTATCACCGCTGGAGGATTAAATCGCGTTGATTTACCGGCTTCTTTTGCCTTGGAAGGCATGATGATGCGTGATGCTTTGCTGAATGACTTAAGCATGCTGCCCAACATCAAAGTGATAACTACGCACGATTCGCGATTAAGTCCGCCACTCATAGACTCTGTGCCTATATCAGCGCAAGATGAAGTATATATAATTTGGCAAAACTTACTCCAAAGTTGTGATGTGGCTTTTATCATTGCACCAGAAACCAATAGACAATTAATTGATTTAGTTGCTTTAGTGAATCGCTGCCAGGTCTTGCACTTAGGTGCTAGTTTAAATGCTATTAAAGTGGCGAGTAGCAAACACCAAACATCGCTGCAACTTGCAAAAGCGAGTATAAATGTTGTGCCAACTTATACCATGGATGAGTGGAGTGACAAGGGTATTGAAAATCAAGCAGGCTGGGTTCTTAAACCGGATGATGGCGCAGGATGTGCTAGCACTATTTACTTTAAAAAAAGAGTTGATGTAGAGCAATACTTAACGCATCAAGCCTCAACACGAGTCATTCAGCCATATATTTTAGGCATCCCAGCCAGTATTTCAATGCTATGCAAAAATGGAAAGGCCTGGATCTTGAGTTGTAATTTACAAAAAATAGAGTTTGCAGACATGCAATTTATTTATCGCGGAAGCATTGTTAATGGTTTATTAGCAAATACCGCACGCTTTGCAAAAATCAGCACACAAATTGCGCAAGCTATACCAGGTTTGGCTGGGTATATCGGTGTGGATGTGCTGGTGAGTGATGATGTTGTCACAATTCTGGAAATCAATCCACGGCTAACTACTTCTTTTGTTGGTTTGCATCAATCACTGGGCATCAATCCGAGTAAACTGATATTAGATTTATTTTTAGAAGAAAATTTCAAGATGCCTTTGTTCAATTTTGCCAATAGTCCGGTGGTAGAAATCACTGTATGACACAGACAATAGTTGGTTGGGATATAGGCGGAGCGCATTTAAAAGCTGCACTTGTAGATTCCACAGGCAATGCTATACAAGTGATACAACTATCGTGTCCTTTATGGCGTGGTTTAGATGTTTTAGAACTAGCAATTGATGAGGTTTTAACCACATTTAGTGCATACAATTCTAAAACGCATGCCATTACCATGACGGGGGAATTGGCCGATATTTTCCCTAATCGAAATAAAGGTATTTTACTAATTACTCAATTGATAGAGGCAAAACTTAATGGTGAAAAAAAATATTACGCAGGTCAGCGAGGTTTTGTTAATTTTGAGCAGGTTAAAAAGAATACGCAAGAAATAGCTTCGGCCAATTGGATTGCAAGTGCTGTTTTTATTGCGCAACGGCAACCACAAGCTTTGCTGGTGGATATGGGTAGTACCACCACCGATTTTATGATGATTGCTCATCACCAACTTATGTGTCGTGGCTTTGATGATGCGAAGCGTATGCAGTTTGAGGAGCTGATATATAGCGGTATGCTACGCACACCAATAATGGCAGTCGCTTCCAAGGTGCCTTTTGCTGGTGAATGGTGTACGGTGGCTGCAGAGCATTTTGCAACCATGGCAGATGTCTACCGTTTAACAGATGATTTAACTGGTAGCCAAGATATAAGCGAAACCGCAGATGGCAAAGGTAAGACCTTAGAGGATAGTATCCGCAGATTAGCGCGAATGATTGGGCATGATGCTGAGGATGCAGATATCAGCACCTGGAAAGCTTTAGCTTATGCAGTTAAGCAAGCGCAATTAGATACGCTACATCAAGCCGCCTTGCGTCAACTTTCAAGGTTGGATTCAAATAACCATAAAATTTTACTGGATAGTAGTTCCCCTATCATTGGCATCGGTGTTGGGGTCGAGATTATTAAGGTACTTGCTCAACAGCTTAATCGACCATTTATTAATGCTAAAGATATGATTATTGCTAGCTCATTAGTTGCAAAAGACTGGGCTAATGTTTGTTTCCCCGCTTATGCGGTAGCAAATCTAGCACTTCATTTATAATATTCCTATGCTTAAATATCCGCTTAAACATCAACTTCAATACATGCCCGATAGTACTTTGCTGTTTGAAAAAGTTGCGCATGAGGAATGGGCTATTTTTTTAGATAGCGCTCAGCCACTAGGGCAGTATGGCCGTTACGATATTATGGTGGCACGTCCGATGTTGACAATAAGCATATTAAATAACCAAGCCTATATTTCAGGAAATGATGAACCTGTATCCCTAATAAAAGAAGACCCTTTTTCCTTGCTTAAACAGATCATGCAACCCTATCTTAATCAACCAAAAACTGAATTAGGCAAATTGCCTTTTAGCGGTGGCGCAGTTGGCTATTTTGGCTATGATCTAGCGCGATATTTGGAGAAATTGCCTGATACTGCACAAAATGTGGCTCATATTCCTGAAATGAATATAGGCATTTACGACTGGGCGCTGGTGGTAGATCATCGTGAGCAACTTACCTATTTAGTATCTCAAGGTCTTGACCCTCATACCAAAGCAATGTGGAAGGATTTATGTCACCTGTTTGATGGATCAGTAACCGCACCAGAAAATAAAAAGTCTAGCCATTCACCAAAGCCTCCTTTAAAACTGCTTAGTGCAGTGACTTCTAATATGGATTTGCCACATTATTCCCAGGCGTTTGATAAAATCAAACGTTATATATTTAATGGTGATTGCTATCAAGTCAATCTTGCACAACGTTTTTCTGTAAAAGCCAAGGGCGACGCTTGGCTTGCCTATAAAAAGCTGCGAGAAATTAGCCCAGCACCTTTTATGGCTTATTTGAATTTACCAAAGATGCAAGTGTTATCAAGCTCGCCAGAGCGTTTTTTACAGATTACAGATCAGCATGTAGAAACTCGCCCAATTAAAGGCACAAGGCCACGCACTGAGAACGCTGAACAAGATTATGCCAATGCAAAAGAATTAGTTGAAAGTGTGAAGGATCAAGCGGAAAATCTAATGATTGTAGATTTGTTGCGCAATGATATTAGCAAGAATTGCGAAGTAGGTTCAGTTAAAACAAATAATCTATTTAGTTTACAAAGTTTTGCCAACGTACACCATTTGGTAAGTACGGTAACAGGCACTTTACTAAAGGGTAAAACAGCTATTGATTTGCTTAGTGGATGCTTTCCTGGAGGCTCAATAACAGGGGCACCAAAGCTACGTGCGATGGAAATTATTGAAGAGTTGGAACCTCATCGGCGTGGATTATATTGTGGTTCAATAGGATATATTGGCTTTGATGGCAATATGGATACCAATATTGCGATTCGAACCATGGTTTTTGCTGACAATGAAATAAGTTTCTATGCAGGAGGTGGCATAGTGGCTGATTCTGAGATGACTAAAGAATATCAAGAAACTTGGGACAAAGCATCCAGCATGCTCAAACTTATACAGTATTTTAGCGTGACTGAAGCCGAATCTAAGCTGAACGTTATATCAGCCAATTATAAAGATTATCATGTGGGTAGTTAAACTTGGAGGCAGCTTATTAGGTTCTGAAGAACTCACGCGATGGCTAGATATTCTCGCTCGTTTTAGTAATGGCAACATCATCATCGTACCTGGCGGTAGTATATTTGCTGATGCGGTGCGCGAGGCACAAAGATTAACTAATCTGGATGATCAATCTGCCCATAAAATGGCAGTGAAGGCGATGGATCAATATGGTGAGTTGTTAGCTAGTCTTAACCCAACAATTGCTATAGCTAATAGCGAGCTGGAAATCGCTGAACTTGGTTTTCAGCATCGAGCTATTATCTGGCTACCAAGCAAAATGGTCTGTGCCGATGAAAAAATTCCTACGAATTGGCAAGTTACTTCAGATAGTCTTGCTGCTTGGCTTGCTGCCAGGCTTAATGTGGAGCATTTAGTGTTAGTAAAGTCAGTTGATTTTAAAATAAAGCGA
>JAYVTW010000081.1:0-12682 GCA_043788445.1 Methylophilaceae bacterium | reverse complement strand
TTCACAAACATATCTGTTTGTGCAATATTCGCTTGATGTGCTTCCTGGGTTATTTCTAGCTGTGCTAGTTTGCGACGTGCACTCGCAACAACTGATTTAGGTATTCCCGCCAGTTGAGCCACTTGCAGGCCATAACTTTGATTAGCTGCTCCTTCTTCCACTTTATGCATAAACACGATGTTTTTATTTTCTCCTGTACCATGTTCAACAGCATCTAGATGTACATTCGCTGCGTGTTTAAAGTCTTCAATTATCCGTGTGAGTTCAAAATAATGTGTAGCAAAAAGCGTATAACTACGATTTTTTTCTAGCAGCTGTTTCGCCACTGCCCAAGCTAATGACAAGCCATCAAATGTTGATGTTCCACGGCCAATTTCATCCAACAACACCAAACTTTTATCCGTAGCATTATGCAAAATATTGGCAGTTTCCGTCATTTCCACCATAAAGGTTGAACGCCCACCAGCCAAGTCATCTGACGCACCAATGCGTGTAAATATGCGATCAATCTCACCTACTTTCACTAAACTTGCAGGTACATAACAGCCACAATGTGCTAATAAAATAATCAGTGCAGTTTGGCGCATAAAAGTGGATTTACCGCCCATATTTGGGCCAGTAATCAATAGTAATTGGCGATAAGGATTAAGTATCACATCGTTGTTGATAAAAGGCTGTGTCAGTTGCTCAACTACTGGGTGGCGGCCATCAACAATCTCAATACCCGCTTCAGTGGTAAATTGCGGTACGATATAATCTAAGCTTTTAGCACGTTCAGCAAAGCAACACAGTACATCCAAACTTGCTACTGAATTTGCATTGATTTGTAAGGGTTTGATAAAAGGCGCCAGTAGACTCAACACCTCTTCATACAGCATTTTTTCACGTGCTAAGGCGCGATCATTGGCCGACAGAACTTTGTCCTCGAAGGTTTTAAGATCTGGTGTGATAAAACGTTCTACGTTTTTTAAGGTTTGGCGGCGACGATATTCTGCAGGTACATTTTCAGCTTGTGCACGGCTAATTTCGATATAGAATCCATGCACGCTGTTGTATTCAACCTTGAGGTTAGATAAGCCAGTACGCTCCTTTTCCGAAGCTTCAAACTTTAGTAAAAAATCACCATGATTAGTTTGTATGCTGCGCAACTCATCTAATTCAGCATCAAAACCATCCGCAATCACACCTCCCTCACGCAGCACTAGCGACGGCTCTGATTTAATTGCATTATGTAATAAATCTTGCAAACCTTGTGGTACTTGCAAGCCCGCACCAAGCGTTTCGAGCAAGCTTGAGTACGAGTTAATTAAATGCAATTGCAACAACGGCAATTGTTGCAAACTCTCACGCAAATTAGATAAATCTCGCGGCCTAGCGGTCTTAAGCGCAATGCGTGCCGTAATACGTTCTATATCACCTACTGACTTTAGTACAGTTTGCAAGTTTGAAAATTTGTTTCGATTAAGCAAGGCACCTACCGCATCATGTCGGTTAGCAACATATTGCCTATCGCGCAACGGATGATGCAACCAATGCCTTAATAAACGTGCACCCATAGCTGTTTGAGTAGTATTTAGCAGTGAAAACAATGTCGGCGACTCTTCACCACGCAGTGTTTTATCAATCTCTAAGTTGCGTCTTGTAACAGCATCTAGCTGTACAAACTGACTAATTTTTTCAACTGACAAACTTGTCAAATGTGGCAAAGTACTAAGCTGCGTATGTTTAATATAATCCAGCAACGCTCCTGCAGCACATACTGCAGGGTGTAACTCTGAATCTAAACCTGCACAACCAAAACCTTTCAAATCAAAGGTATTAAACTGCTTGGTCAAAGTTTGAAAGGCCGAATCAAAATCGAAATGCCAGATGGCTAATCGTTTTTTAGAACATTTAATAGCTGATATTGCAGCATGATTAAAATCATCAGCAATCAACAACTCTGCAGGTTGAATACGCTCTAACTCCTGCGCGAGCAAGCCAGTCGCGATTTCGCTTAAGATAAATTTACCAGAAGCCAGATCAATACGCGCTAAACCGATTAAACCATCACCCTGAAACACACTTAGTAACTGATTTTCGCGCGTATCATCCATCAACGCACTATCAGTGAGAGTACCTGGTGTAAGAATGCGCGTGACTTGACGATCTACAGGGCCTTTAGAAGTTGCCGGGTCACCAACTTGTTCGCAAATTGCGACAGCTTCACCTAACTTTGCCAGCTTTGCTAAATATTGCTCGGCCGCATGGTATGGCACTCCTGCCATTCTAATTAGCTCACCGTTACTAGAGCCTCGCCTAGTAAGAGTAATGCCAAGTAGCTTTGATGCGCGTTCAGCATCCTCATGGAATAGCTCATAAAAATCACCCATGCGATAAAACAACAACATATCAGCATGTTGGGCTTTAATCGTCCAATACTGGCGCATCATTGGAGTGTGATTTTCTGCAATGTAGTTTTTTGAATCCAAAGACTTCTTACCTATATTTTAATTTTTTTATTAAAAATGCTTAGTAAATTAAAAAATTAAATTATCAACATCTATTATATTAATTTTCAAGTTGTTGTTTTCATTGAATTAAAATACCATCTTCAAAAACCAGCTCTAGCTCTGTTAAATCGTTAGCCCATTTGGACTATTGTTACAAATTTAAGACTGTCATTAAATAATAACAATTGGAATTTAAACATTTAAATCTTTGACAGGAGTAGAGTTATGAAACTTACTAGAAAGCTAATAATAGGGTTAGCAATGTTTGTATCACTGTCGGCGAACGCTAACATCACTAAAGATCTCAGAACCATTTCAACGAGCAGTTCAACAAAGTTCGTAAGTGGGGTGATTGGCACAACTTCTGCTCCAGAGATCAATACTTACTCCATGATCTTAGCTGGATTGGGCTTAATGGCTTTTATTGCTCGTCGACGTCGCTCAAACTAACTTTTATTAATACAATTATAATCTAGTATATTTGCATTTTAAAATTGTTTAGGATCTTTTTTAATTGCTTTTTTTGCGATTCTTACTCTTCAAATTCTACATTAGCCCTTTTTAAGTTTAATTGACTCAATCAAAGCACTTAACTCTTAATAACGTCTGGATGTTTTAAACCAAGACAAATAGTCGCTTCTAAATAACCGAATTTAGAGTTGTATAGGTAACGCACGCCTTTTAAACGATAAGCTTACATTTGCTCTTCGGCTAGCAACGCTGATATTCCGTCAGTCAATTAAATTTCCTCGTATACTCCAGCCTGCACTGCATCTAAATGTTGAAATATTCATAGGGTTAAAATATAGCGTCCAACTTCTTGGATCTAGTTAATTTTATGAACAGGCATCCCCTTGCTGTTGTTGTAATTCGCGGTCTCATCATCAATTGGGATAAGCCAGTTGTTATTTGAGTGCTTGCTCACTCGATTATAGTAACTATCAATGTATAGAAATATTGTTTGGGAGTTAGACTAGCAATTATTCTTCAATACTATTTATCCACTCACTTAATTCATTTTGATGATTAATAATATATGGAGGAAATTGATTGTCAATTTTTTGTGGTTTGTATCTTATATTGGGAATTATTATGTCATATCCAGATGTTATCTTTTTTTCAATTAATAGCGAATCTTTATATTCGGGTTTGTTATATTCTTGATGAGCATAACTTTCTAATTTTAATATAATTTTTGCTATTGATGTCACCCATGTAAAGTGCCATCCACCATTTTTAATAATTTGAACTTTAGTTTTTTTAAACCACCACCTTTTTAATTGGCGAAGCCAACCGGAAGACTTGTAGGATCTGACACGTTCAGCCTCATGAAAAAATAGTTTAAAATGTTTAAAAGTGGTAATTTTTGACCCATAGAAAAATACTGCTTTCCCATTTTCAACATGCATATTATTTAAAAAATAAGAGTAGTAATTTTGTTCAAAATCACCTCGTAGAAATTCGCTTGCATTAAATAATGAGATGCTTTCTGGGCGCGGAATTTCGTCTAAATCTGAGATTAAAATCCAATCATCTGGTAGCGCATCATATAACCCATTTTCAATGTAGTTACGTTGAAATCGTTCATTCTCCCAAGGATTATTTAATGCGAATGGATACTCTTTAATAAGTAAGTAACGAATTTTTGATTGATATTTTTTAAATTTTTCGAGATTGAAATTAATCGACTTTTCATTGCCGGAAATGGTATAAGCTGATTCAACAATTACAAAGAAATCGACATGATTCCATAGGGTTTCTAGTCTAATGGTGAGTAATAGGTCTTCATTAAAATAACAAAAACAGTCATATATTTTTTTCATGGTTAGATTGAGGCAAACTTAATAAATGTGACTTTAACAATCATAGAACTGGTAACGGACTAATGCTAAATATCAACTATTAATGTATTTCTTCCATTATAGCAAGTTTCTGTGTCTCCATAATTTGATTAACTGTTATTTTAGCCGTAAATACTATCTATAATCTAAACTGCGATTACTTCACCTTTAACAGATGCAAATTTAAAACACATGTGCGCTCGAAAATATTCTTACGGTACGCATTTTCCAACTGCATAAGCTCCCATAAATTGCCTAACATAGGCCTAGACGGTGCTGTAACTAGCTTGATAACCACAAGATTTGAGCCATTCATAATGGTGGCATGCAGCTTTTTTTAATTTTAGGCAGTGTTTGATCTTCTGCTAGTCGTTGATTGAACGCTGCTAAATTAACACCAACCTGCAGATAGTGTTTGATTGGTTTCTGGTGGGTTGGGATTATAGTTTGTTCTATATTTTTTTAACGATTCTGCGGTTTAAATTAAGCTTTAAGGCGATGGTGCGAATTTATAGTACTTCTTTGTGAATCAGGCGCCTTATCTTGGCGACGGTTTCCATATAGATCATCTAAAGTGCACCTCGCAAAATTGCAAGTGTTTATCAACTCTTAGGGTGGTCTATATCTGCACGCACATCCTTAAGAGAATATGTGCATTTTTTTACAGTAATTATCAAAGGTAATATAGGATTGTAGAATTAGGAAGAGGTATAGTTAGCATGCTTGCAGTTTCTGGCCGTTCACTTCTAAAAAAATACTCAAGAAGCCGTCAAGGCTTTTTTATTGATAATTAACAATAACGTATCTTCATTCAATTGGCTTGTAATTAATGATTGAAATATTATAGTTATAAATTTTAACAAGTATGGCTTGCTTTTCCCACGAATTATATTTTATAGCCCTCTTATTTTCCCATCATAGTGGAGGCTGACATTGGTCCTATCAAAGTCTCGGAGCGCTGCTGGGTTTGCGTGTTCATGTAATTACCATATGATGTGAAAGTAGTTGCTAATGAACGAGTTTCGGGTAACACATATACAATGCCACTCTTTTTAAAAGTTGGGATTACTACTTTATCAAAAAATTTTGGTGGGACATTGATACAACCAAAGGATATACGGTTATCTAGCGGAGTCGGTGTAGCCAAACGCTCCGCCCTGTGTTCTCTGGGATTACTTGTCACAACCCGATGTAAAGAGATTGCGGCATCATAATCCACCCATAGTATTTCATCACCATGAATGCTTCGGTCGAGCGAAGCTAAGAAACGGCCAGCGGGCGTTGTACGTGAATTTTGTGGAATGTTAGATAACTTGCTCTTACCAACACCAGGTTCAGAATCGTCACCAATTGCAATTCCAAGCAACACAGGTGCAGCGCCGAGAAGACGCGCATCTACATCAAACACAAAAGCTTTGGCTTGCTTCTTATCGACAATCATAAAGGGCAAACCCTTATTATCTGTTGAAACAGCGATCCAATCTGCCAGTTTCCGTGCTTCTATAGAAGGATTTTCCTGCGCAAAATCTGCACTTTTTGACTTTTCTTTTATAGATTGATTCGCAGAGTCTATTTGCTCAAAGCTAGGAAGATCAACCGCTGCCCACGTTTGTTGTATGGAAATCATGTTCAAAAAACTAAAACAAACCAACTCAATCCTTAATCTCCGCAGCAAAGTAGGGACAGAAGCATTCCATATCAAACTAATTTGTTGGTAAAAAAATTTGAGCATTCTTAATATTATCACAAT
This sequence comes from Methylophilaceae bacterium, assembly GCA_043788445.1. Classification (GTDB taxonomy): domain Bacteria; phylum Pseudomonadota; class Gammaproteobacteria; order Burkholderiales; family Methylophilaceae; genus JACMMS01. The sequence goes on along the minus strand of JAYVTW010000081.1, from coordinate 6,599 downwards.
CACTTTTTTAATATCGATCCTGCTTGGGTATGCGGTGAGGGGGCACTATAACTGGCACCGGTTTAACAATTATTTTAGGCTGTTTAATTTCAACAACTGGTGGTAATATCAAAGGCGTATCTTTAATAACAGGTGCCTCAATCACTTCTAATGGAGGCATTTTGACGCCGCTCTCAACTATGGACACAACTGGGTAACTCTGTGACAAACCAATAACCGCTGGCAATATTGCGACAGCAATTGCGCCTGGTGGAGTCGTTGGAACTTTTGAAGTAGGTGTTACTGGTGTTACTGGTGTTACTGGTGTTACTGGTGTTACTGGTGTTACTGGTGTTACTGGTGGTGTTACTGGTGGTGTTACTGGTGGTGTTACTGGTGGTGTTACTGGTGGTGTTACTGGTGGTGTTACTGGTGGAGTTACTTGTGCGGCGGCGATGATGTTTCCAGTTGTAGTTTGAACAACTGGCGCGCAGCAGGAAACCGGTAGAGCATATTGAGAGGCGTTGGTACCGCCAAGACTGTAGCCGCTAAAAGTAACTGTCTTGTTTATACCTACAGCTGCAGAATTGAAATTAGCGGGACCAGAACCAACCAGCGTGACGATGCCGACAGGACTACCCTTTAGCCCTGAAAGAGTGGCCGTGGTCGTTCCATCGAAGGTTTTATCCACAACACCAGGGTATACGTACATATATTGCGTAAGGGTTGCACCTGATGTTAGTGTAAATTTTGGCAAATAATCTGTCGGTGTAGTGTATGAGACCGGATTGTAATAAATAGTGACTGGTGCTTGTGGCCCTGTTACAGTAGCCAGTGGGGACAGTGGAGCAAAAATCACAGTGCCGCCAGCACCGAGAACTCCTGGCCCGCCAGCAGCATATCCGGCGATCATTGTCAGGCCTCGTGGCACGCCCAAACTCGATAGGGATTGACCGACAGTGGTGGTGCCTCTGGTCAGTGTTATGGCTCCATTTATATTTAAATCGTGTCCGGCGCAAATTTCCATGTTTCCATCGGTCGTCGTAATGGCCGCTTTCACGTTTGCATCGCGTCCGGCGCTCAATAAAACACTTCCATTAACCGTAGTAATAGCTGCATTCACGTTCGCATCGCGTCCACAACACACCACTAGGTTGCCATTCGTGGCAGTAATGGCGGAGTTGATATTCACATCGCGAACGGCGAGCAGGGTCAGGGTGGTCGGAATTGACGATGCTGTCCACGTGACTGCATCATTAACGAAGATATCGCCGTTGGTACCTGTGGTGCCAAAGAGGTTCGTTGCTGTATTGGTACCGGTAGTAGTTTGGATAGTGATGCTGTTAGTAACCAATGCGGCTGAGAGTGTAGCGCCTGAAATATCTCCACCGATAGCAGCAATAGTGAAATCCACGGGATCAATCAACCAAGTCCCTGTATTGCCTTGGGCGGCAGCGGTAGTTACAATACTATTGGATTGCACATGGACATGATCTGCTGAGGTCTCGATGAACCCGCCATTCCCACCTTGCGGTGCGCTGGCGTCCAGTGTGCCACCGACATTAACGGTACCGCTTTGCATGTCACCTAAGAGCTTTATTGTACCGTTATGGTTTTGAAGTGTATGAGCTTCGATAATGCCGGTATTGTTGACTACTGTTTTCAGCAAATTACCCGCTGATTGGGCGGTAAGCAAAACCTGACCACCATCTGCTTTAATCATACCGCTGTTCTGCACTAGTGCGTCCACTGCACCTTGATTTACCATCACATTCAACAGCCCGTCTCCTGCTAAATCCAGCGTCAAAGCGTTGCCCGAAGCCAGTGCTACAGTGCCTAACTGGGCGGAGATGACCCCATCGTTGCTAACATTTGACCCAAGTAACGCAACATAGCCACCATCAGCATTTATAGATCCCTGATTTAATATCTTGCCGCCTGAACCGCTGAAAGTATAGCGACTCGCCATAAAGTCAGCATCCGTAATACCAAGTGTAGATGCCACCAAGCCACCCACATTGACTGAAGCACCTTTGCCAAATAGGATGCCGTTGGGGTTAACAAGAAAAACCTTGCCATTGGATGTCAGACTACCGAATATACTGGAAGGATTTGCCCCTATGATCCGATTCAACGCCACTGAACTACTGCCAGGCTGAATGAATCGTACGGCTTCACCTGAGCCGATATTAAAACTTTGCCAATTTATAATAAGGTTCTGCGTCGACTGGTTCACTATCGTTTTGCCAGTAGCGCTGTTAATTGTGGCATTTCCAGCCGCAACTTTACCGCCTTCGGGCAGCGCATAAACATTGGACGCAAATGCGAGGGAAAAGGATACTCCCAGCAATTTTAGAATTAAATCCATGCCTAGAAATTTTCCCGAAACTCCGTTAGGATTATTTTTTCTGCAGATTTTTGTGTGCTCGGAAACAGGTACATAAGTATCTGTTCTTTTATTACATGTAGTGCAATAAATAGTATTCATGTTAGTGCTTCCTGTTTCGATATGCTTTGTAATGATATATATTTTACAAATGCTTACAATTTATATAGTCTAGGTCGCTATCTAAAGCGCTAGAATAGTTTCACAACTTGGGCCCACAAACGACCAGACTCATCAGGGGCTGATATAGCTTTTTCATTACCGAGTTTGAATGCATAAGAGACTCGTACCTGAAAGTTGTTATTGTCCCACCAATCCAACCCGACACCAGCTCCACTGAGGGTTCTGTGATTGTCTTGCAAGCCATAATTGTTATGATTAACTGTGACTGAACCAGTATCAACGAAGCCAATTAATTGCATACGTCCGGGAATACGGTCGGACCACTTCGGAAGTAGCATGCGTGCTTCCAAGTTAAGTAAATACCCATCATCAGCAAAAGCCTCGCCTTCGGGATAAGCGCGTACACCATAAGCACCCCCTAGTTCCATTTTTTCAGATATATCTAAATTTTTAGATGCAACTTGCCCTTGCACCTTCCCATATAAAGAAAATGTTTCTGTAACATTTTGCAATCTTGAAGCAGTGAAACTGAATTTGTCATAATCGCCGTTCGTTCTAGCACCTAGTCGATCTGCGGCTAACGCATCACTGCTTTGAATATCTAAATTGCCATGTGTCCAAGTGCCTGAATAAGTATTAAAGCCACCTCCTAGCCAATTATCCCTGTGATCACCATTTAATGACACTGAGCCAACATTGATTTGCTTATTTGTGGTGGAAGGAATTGTATCTATATTGTCCTGAAAATCTTTGTGATCAAAGCCAACATGAGCGAAAAGATTAGTTTTACGTGAACGAATCAAAGGGTAAGAGCCATAGATACTATAGATATCTTCATTACCATTAGCTTTCAGGTCTTTAAACTCTTTTAGCAAATGATACTGGATTCGGCTGTACGCAATTCCCGCGCGCGCGCGACCTATTTGAGCCTCATAACCGATACGACCAAAATAAAGACCATCAATTCCAGTAAAGCCTCCAACTGAAAGAACATCTCCATGACCGGTCAGTTCATTAAAATTGATGGTACCACCAACTCGATATTCGCCTGTATATCGATTTCCATAATTGTCTGCAAACACACTTCCAGTTATGCTCTGTCCGGGCAGAATGTCGACGAGTAAATCGGTAGTGCCAACAGAAGAGCCTGGCATTAATGTCGATTTGATATTGACGCCAGGAAGGTCTGATAATAACAATAATGAACTTTCAAGCGGATCAATTTCAATTGTGTTTCCGCTCTTTACATCCTTAAGTAAATCATATGCAATGTAATCTTTAACGTTGGTCTGATTATTAAGACTTACCTTGCCATACTTTCCCTCAAGAACTGTGATAGTTATTGAACCATCTTGAATGTCTTGAGCTGCTAGAAATGCCTGCGCCACAAAGTAGCCATGAGAGTGATAGTAATCCGCAATTTTTCTTGCCATTTCTCGCAAATCATTAAGATGAAGAATTCTTGTTGAAGTAAAACCAGTAACTTCTACAAGTGTGGCTTCTGTATAGATATGATTGCCCGATATATGAATGCTGTTTACGGTAATTTCTGTTTTATCCGAAGTAGCAGCGTTCGATTGAGAGCCTTGCTCTATTCGAATTTCATGCAGGGTCGTATGTGGCGCAGGAATCGTTGGAATCTGCTGCAACTGACTTCCTGCGCTTGGTAATTGTGCGGCTAATAGGCTTTGACTAATTGAGATTAGCGCGAGGGGAAGAATTTTTTTTAATGTGAGCATATCTACCCTTATTTTCAGATACTATTTATAATATATTCTATTCTAATCAAGAGATAAATGATATATAAATAAATTAATTTATCCGAGGGATACTGCCTCCACACAAACAACATGGGTATTAATCCTAATTTGCCATAGCCGCTATATTGGCTCGAGTCCTATGCAATTTTCTGTAGCTGTCAATTAGGCGCTGGTGCCTATCTAGACCCTCTAGCTTCAAACTTGTTGGCGTCAAGCCAAAAAAGCGCACGCTACCATCCACCGAGCCAATGGCAGCGTCGATCCTGGCATTACCAAATATCCGACGGAAATTGACCTCGTAGTCATCGAACTCTAGATCATCATCCAGCAGAACCTCAAGCACCACATTCAAAGCTTTGTAAAACAATCCGCGCTCAACTGTGTTATCGTTGTACTGGAGGAAAGCACCCACTAACTCATGTGCCTCATCAAATTGTTTCAAGGCGAGATGAATTAGCAGCTTCAACTCAAGCACTGTGAGTTGACCCCAGTCTGTATTTTCGTCAAACTCAATACCAATCAATGTGGCAATATCGCCGTAATCATCTAGCTCGTTATTCTCCAAACGCTCAAGCAGCCCTTTCAAATTGGTATCGTCCAGGCGATGCAGATTCAAAATATCAGCGCGAAATAGTAATGCCTTGTTGGTGTTATCCCAAATCAAATCTTCTATCGGATAAACTTCAGAGTAGCTTGGCACCAAAATCCGGCATGCAGTGGCGCCTAGTTGGTCATACACCGCCACGTATGCTTCTTTGCCTATGGCTTCAAGAATACTAAATAAGGTCTCAGCTTCCACGGTATTAGCATTTTCCCCTTGGCCTGAAAAATCCCATTCAACAAAATTGTAATCCGATTTGCTACTAAAAAAGCGCCACGACACAATGCCGCTCGAATCAATAAAATGTTCAACAAAGTTATTTGGTTCAGTCACTGCTTCACTTGCAAAGGTGGGTTGAGGCAAATCGTTCATACCTTCAAAGCTACGCCCCTGCATTAATTCCGTCAGACTGCGTTCCAGCGCTACTTCCAATTTTGGATGCGAACCAAACGAGGCAAATACGCCGCCTGTCCGCGGATTCATCAAGACAACACACATTACCGGATAGGCCCCACCAAGGGATGCATCCTTTACCATTACCGGGAACCCTTGCTCTTCTAGGCCATTAATACCAGCCACAATGCCAGAATATTTCGCCAGCACTTCTTGCGGCACATCAGGCAAAATGATTTCACCCTCTATGATTTCACGTTTAACTGCCCGTTCGAAAATCTCCGACAAGCATTGTACCTGTGCTTCTGCCAGCGTATTACCAGCACTCATACCATTGCTGACATAAAGGTTTTCGATCAGATTGGAAGGGAAATAGACGACCTCGCCATCCGACTGGCGCAAATAAGGTAGCGAACAAATACCACGTTCCACATTGCCGGAATTTGTGTCAATTAGATGCGAACCACGCAACTCACCATCGGGATTGTAGATTTCTAGGCAGTACTTATCGAGAATTTCTTTCGGCAACGCATCTTTAGGACCCGGCTTGAACCAGCGCTCGTTCGGATAATGTACAAACGCTGCATTGGCAACGTCTTCGCCCCAGAAGGATCCGGCATAAAAATGGTTACAACTCAGCCGCTCGATATACTCGCCCAAGGCCGATGCCAACGCGCTTTCTTTAGTAGATCCCTTGCCATTGGTAAAACACATCGGCGAATGGGCATCGCGGATATGCAACGACCACACATTGGGAATGATATTACGCCAAGAAGCGATTTCAATTTTAATGCCCAAACTGGCTATTATGGCCGACATATTAGCAATGGTTTGCTCCAGCGGCAGATCTTTACCTACAATATAGGTGAGCGTGTCAGAAGCTTGATTCATCATCAGCAATGCTTGCGCATCGGCATCTAAATTTGCGACTGCTTCAATGACAAACTCGGGTCCTGCTTGCACCACTTTTTTAACCGTACAACGATTAACAAAGCGCAAGATACCCTGGCGGTCTTTGTCGGAAATATCCGCCGGCAACTCGACTTGTATCTTAAAAATCTGCTTGTAACGGTTTTCTGGATCAACAATATTATTGTGCGAAAGACGGATATTCTCGGTAGGAATATTGCGAGTGTTGCAGTACAACTTCACAAAATAAGCTGCGCACAATGCCGATGAAGCCAGAAAGTAATCGAAGGGGCCGGGAGCCGAGCCATCGCCTTTATATCGTATAGGCTGATCGGCAATCACTGCGAAGTCATCGAACTTGGCCTCAAGTCGAAGCTTATCGAGAAAGTTTACCTTAATTTCCATGTGGACAATTCCGAAAATGGTGTAAAAAATAATGTGGTGCTAT
>JAYVTW010000080.1:0-21476 GCA_043788445.1 Methylophilaceae bacterium | reverse complement strand
TATCTGCTAAGTTTGAAGAAAATGTACTTGATACCACCAACGAATATGCGCTATTTGTAGATGATATTGCAGAGTTAGCTGGCATACCTGATGACGTCTTGCAAGTTGCAGCTGAAACTGCGAAGGCAGATGAAAAAACTGGTTATAAGTTTACCTTACATTTTCCATCCTACTTACCAGTAATGCAATATGGGGATAATCGCAACTTACGTGAAACTTTGTATCGTGCTTATGCGACACGTGCATCAGAGTTTGGTAAGCCAGAGTTTGATAACACCCATGTCATTAGCCAGATACTAAAATTAAAACTAGAAGCCGCACAGTTACTGGGCTTTAATAATTATGCTGAGATGTCGTTAGTAGCCAAAATGGCGGATACACCACAACAAGTCATTGAATTTTTAAAAACCCTAGCTAACCGTGCGAAACCTTACGCTGAGAAAGACATGCAAGAGTTAGTCGCTTACGCGAAGAAGCTGGACATTAACGATTTGCAAGCATGGGATGTAGCTTATGTTTCTGAAAAACTCCGCGAAGATAAATATGCATTTTCTGATCAAGAAGTAAAACAATACTTTCCAGAAGAACAAGTTTTAAAAGGTCTGTTTAAAGTAGTAGAAACTATTTTTGGCGTACATGTAAAAAAATCTAGTGCGCCGCTGTGGCATTACGATGCCCAGTTTTATGATATTACCAATCAAAACGGCAAACTAATTGCCCAGTTCTATCTCGATCTATATGCTCGCAACAACAAACGCGGCGGCGCATGGATGGACGAAGCGATTACTCGTCGCAAAATTAGCGATGTAAATGGCAATGAATCCATTGAAACACCCGTCGCTTATTTAACCTGCAATTTTGCTGCACCCGTCGGCGACAAGCCGGCAATATTCACCCACGATGAAGTACAGACTATGTTCCACGAGTTTGGTCACGGCTTGCACCATATGCTGACAGAAATTAATGATTATGGCGTATCAGGTATAAAGGGCGTTGAATGGGATGCTGTTGAATTACCTAGCCAATTTATGGAAAACTTTTGTTGGGAATGGGATGTGTTGCGTCACATGACGAAACATGTAGACACGGGCGCGCAATTGCCACGTGAATTATTCGACAAAATGGTCGCAGCTAAGAATTTTCAAGCAGGCATGCAAACAGTTCGCCAAATTGAATTCTCATTGTTTGATATTCTTTTGCATGGTGATTTTGACGTTAATTATGAAAAAAATGGCACACAAACCCCGCTCGATTTAATTGAAGAAATACGTGATGAGGTGGCCGTAGTGCGCCCACCCAAATGGAATCGTTTCCCTAATAATTTCTCACATATTTTTGCAGGTGGTTATGCAGCAGGTTACTACAGCTATAAATGGGCAGAAGTGTTATCAGCCGATGCTTATAGTTTATTTGAAGAGAATGGCATATTAAGCGAAGAAACTGGCGAAAAATTTTGGCGTGAGATTCTGGCTCAAGGTGGTTCTAGACCAGCCATGGAATCATTTATTGCTTTCCGTGGTCGCCAGCCAAGCATAGATGCATTACTCCGTCACAACGGTATGACAAACTAACGCATGAAACTTGTTACTTGGAATGTAAACTCGCTAAAGGTGCGTTTACCACACGTACTTGACTGGCTTCGCGACAACCAGCCTGACGTACTCTGCATACAAGAAACCAAACAAGAAGACATTAAATTTCCTTATGTAGATTTAAAAGAAGCAGGCTATAACGCCATTCATTTAGGTCAAAAAACCTATAATGGCGTAGCCATTATTAGCCCTCATAAAATGACTGATATTGAACATGGTATTGCAGGTTATACCGACGAGCAAAAACGTGTAATCAGCGCAACAATTAATGGCATCAGGATAGTGTGTGTCTACATTCCTAACGGGCAAGCAGTAGACTCCGATAAATATGAATATAAGTTACGCTGGCTACAAGCGCTTACAGCCTGGCTAGAAAACGAACTTAAACGCTATCCCAATCTAGTCCTACTTGGCGATTATAATATCGCACCTGATGACCGCGATTGTCACGACCCTGCAGCTTGGGTTGGGCAGATATTAGTGTCAGAGCCTGAGCGTGTTGCATTTCAAAAGCTCACGCAACTTGGTTTATATGATAGCTTTAGATTATTTGAAGAGGGGGCAGGACACTTTAGCTGGTGGGATTATCGTATGATGAGCTTTAGACGAGGCTTAGGTATGCGTATCGACCATGTTTTAGTCAGTACCACGTTAAAATCAGCCTGCAATAGCTGCGTGATAGATAAAGCACCGCGTAAGTTAGATCGTCCTAGCGACCATGCACCAGTGATGTTAGAACTTAATCTGTAATAACTGAATTGTAATATTCTTTATAAAATTTCACTTAATAAAAAATCTGAATTAATGAGATATCACCATGTCACTTAACGAAAAATCTATCCATTCTATTAACGAATATTTTGCAGAACTTGCCCAAAGTGCAGTAAATATTGCCTTCGGCGAAAGTGATGAAGAGACGACTTTCGCTGAATTTATGGAAAATCTAACTAATTATCTGCACTTATTATCTTCTGAGCATATAGCAACGGAAGTGTTAGCTATGTCATCAACCGCGATTGAGAAATTTAATGGAGGTAGCGGGATGACAGTGGATGATGTTCAAGCATTAATTGAACAAAAAGAAGATGGTATGGATGAAGATAATCAAGAAATTGATTACGATGATTAGTACCTGTTATTTATGCCGTCCTCAGGATAAAACTATTTAACCTTAATCCCCAGTTGCTTGAGCTTTCTGTATAAATGTGTACGCTCTAAACCTGATAACTCGGCCAATTTGCTCATATTGTTACCAGCCAGTTCAAGGTGGTGTTTAAAGTAAGTGCGTTCAAAATCATCGCGAGCTTCACGCAATGGCTGATCTAATTGCAGTTGTCCAATAGCTTTCGTTTGTGCTTTAGTAGTACTAGCTTCACCTATCTGATAGCCAATTTCTGGCATTGTATCCGCGAACTGTTCAATCACTCGGTTCACATCATCCAGCGTAATTTTTGCACCTAAACTGGTTTGCATTAAATTACGCACAACAGATTCTAATTGCGCTAAATCACCAGGCCAGTTGGCGTTTCTTAAACCGTTTAAAGCAGCAATATCAAATGCTTTGTATTGTGCATCAGTTGTTTCTGCCAATAAAGTTGCCATCGCATTAGCTAAATCTGGGATATCTTCACGGTGATCTTGCAATGCTGGTACACGTAGCGAAGTGCTAGATAAAGTTTGTAACAACGCATGCTCAAATTGGCCATTCTCAACCATTTGTGGCAATGCACGTGATGTAGAGCAAACTACGCGCACATCATATTTTTCAGCTTTGGTTACTAATAACAATAAGCCTTTTTGTTGCGTTTTATTTAAATCAGCAACTTCTGGTACATAAAACACTCCTTCACGGGTTTGTTTCAGTAAATCCATTGGTGCAGTGGCAAGCTTTTCATAATCATTGAGTTTAAGCCACGGAGTGCCAGCTACACGTAAAAACTGCGCACACAACTCTGCGCCTCCGCCTTTGGTGCCAATTAATAACAAAGCGGCTTTACTAAGCGCAATTTGCTCTAAACGTTTTTTGAGTGCTTCAATCACAGCACTAGTCCCCAAACTGGCTAAACTCACATCAGACTTTGGTAGTTTTTCTGCGTGTTTTAGCGCAGCATTGACTGTATTTAACAGCTTTTGTAAAGCAATAGGTTTTTCAAGAAAATCAAACGCACCAATGCGAGTGGCTTCAACTGCAGTGTCAATAGTGCCATGGCCTGACATCATGACAACAGGCATAGTAAGCAAACCAGTATTGCTCCACTCTTTAAGTAGACTTATACCATCACAGTCTGGCATCCAGATATCGAGTAATACTAAGTCCGGGCGTTGTTTCTGGCGCAATTCGCGTGCTTGCGAGGCATTTTCGGCAAGGTTCACTTGGTAACCTTCATCCATTAAAATATCTCGCAGTAACTCGCGTATACCAATTTCATCGTCCACCACTAAAATATGCCTTACTGCCATTGCTTTGTTACTCCTAACACTGTTTTTCTAGCGAGGTTTGATTCTTAATAGTTTACAAATACTCATGCCATTTTTTGAATATCGAGTGGCAACGTAATGACTACACTTGCTCCACCTGCAACCAAATTTTCAATCTTAATCAACCCTTGGTGCTCTTCTACTATCTTCTTCACAATAGCTAATCCCAAACCCGTTCCATGTGACTTTGTAGTCACATAAGGCTCAAAAGCACGTGCCATGACATCGACAGGAAAACCATGGCCATTATCAGTTACAATTAATTTCAAATCTGATGTCAATTGAATTGTTTCTATAATGATAATGGCATTTGTATTTAATTTATTAACGCTTTTTAAGGCATCCTGAGCATTTTGTAATAAATTATGCAACACCTGACGCAACATGGTGGCATCACCCAGTATGTCAGGTAAGTTAGCGGCTAATTTCAACTGAATAGTAGCGCCATACTCCAAATTCGCAGCCCCGTTAAACTCAACATTATTGCTATCAGTGGTATAAAGTGTGGTGACATCTTTAATCAACTGATTCAGATTCAATTTAGCTAGATTGGCTGCTGGTGCTCGCGCATACTCACTAAATTCATTCACCATGGTTTTCATGGCACCCACTTGATTCACAATCGTATCCGTCGCACGCTGTAACATTTCAGCATCTGCCCCTGCTAACTTGCGACCTAATTTATGCTGCAAACGCTCAGCCGAGAGCTGTATTGGTGTTAGCGGATTTTTAATTTCATGGGCTAAACGGCGTGCTACTTCCCCCCAGGCCGCATCACGCTGCGCCTGCGCCATCGTCGTTACATCATCAAACACTATGACAAAACCCCCTCTTTCTGTAGTCACTGTAGCACGTTCATCCAATATTACAGGCAGACGTGTTGCTCTTACCAACAACACTTGCTTACCTTGCCCTGTAAAAATAATGAGTTGTTGGTTTAATTCTAAACTTGCTGATTCTGCTAGTTTAGTTTTATCAAAATGTGTCAGTACCAAGTTGATAAAATCAAGCAAAGGCGTATTACTATCAGCAATTTTTGCAAACGGCTTACCGACATAATCAGCTAAATCTAAACGCAAAATATTAGCTGCAGCCAAGTTGTAAGTACGTAGATCACCACGTTCATTTAAAGTCAAAACACCAGATGACAAATGCGCTAATACGGTTTCAAGATAACTGCGTGCTGTTTCTAAGCGAACCTGATTTTTTTCACTAGCTTGCGTGGCCTCGTTTAATTGGCGCGTCATACTGTTAAACGATTTAACAAGAATACCTAGCTCATCTTTACCATGCTCGGGCAACATCGTACTGTAATCGCCTCGGGCAATAGCACGTGTGCCTTCAGCCAATACCATCAACGGTGAAGATAAGCGTCTACTCAAAACAAACGCAATCGCCACTGCCGACAACATAGCCAGCATTAAAACAAGAGTAAGAGTAAGCGCAAAGGTTTCTTGCAAAGATTTACGGCTGTAGGATAGCTCTTGATAGTCTTGATAGACACTTTGCACTTCTTCTGCCGTGCTAGATAAGGATTTAGGTACTGGTTGCATAAGCTGCAATATACGCGTTTCACCCATTAAATCTTGCGAATTTACGGGTGCTAGTACTCGTAAATATAGGCCTTTATTCGGTATTGGCTCTATCTTGCCGTATAACCTATGCTGAGCTTGCCCTAACTGTTGTATGGTTGGTAGCTCAGGTAGAAAACTGTTGGGATCACTGCTTGAAACCGCTAAAATCTTACCTTGCAAGGATATTAGTAATGCATCTTGCACGCCATTTTTTTCACGCAAATCATTCATCAAAGTATAGTGCATACGTTCCGGCTGAAAAGCCAAATTGGTCGCCATATTTTCAGCCTTGGTTTCAACGTCTGTTAGCATAATATCTAATGCACGTTGACCTAGACGTAGCCCACCATCTAGTGCAGATTCAACTTTTACATTAAACCAAGATTCAATAGAGCGCGTTAAAAAGTTGACTGAAACCGCGTACACAATTAAGCCGGGGATAATCGCCATCAGTGCAAATGCACCTATCAAACGCAAAGTCAATCGACTGCCCATGACATGCTCACGAATTTTGCGATATAAATTCCACAATTGAATACCAATTAACACTAGCAACATTAAAGCTAGCGCGGCATTAAGAACCAGCAATACGGTGTAGTAACTACCCGAAGCAGCTGTATTAGCACTGGCGAGTGAAAGCAAATAAAGTAGTACAGCACCAAGACCGATACTAATAAATATGATGTATTTCATTGGCTGATTTTATCTTTGGCTATGCTTAATAAGTTTATGCTCAGCAACCGTTTAATTTATTTTTGTAATACAGGTGACCACTGAAACTTCTCTGAAGTAAGATCCCAGGCTTCAGAACTCAACGCTTCTACCTGTAGGGCTTTAGGCAGTTTTTTCTGATCCAAACGCATAAGCAAGGCCGCGTTATAAACGACACCTTTTTCTAACTGTGATTTATCCAATAATCTCCAGTCACGCAAATGCGATAGTTCAACTACAGCTTCGTTAATAGTCTCAAATGATTTTTGATGATTTTGCTTGTTTATTATCGTATTCACCAAGTACTGCCTTGTTAGTGCATGGTAGCTTAGACTGACATGCATGGTATCTGTCTCAATTTCATCATCAAACCAATATTTGTGTGGTACCACCAATTGAAATTCAATCAAGAAATTAAGTGGTACACCTTTATTAATCGCCTCTTCCATCTTTGTATTGAAATCAATCTCAAAATCTGCATTCAACACATAAGCTTCTTCAACTGGCACTAATTCAACAGTTTTTATACTGACACTACTTGTACCAGCCCAGATTGAAGCAGAAAAGTACAACTGCACTATAAGCAAGCAGGCTAGACAAGCAAAGTATTGTTTAGTTTTTTTGTAAAACTGCATAAAAGAACCCATCATGTGCATCACAGGGGATAAGTTGTCCATTTTCTACTTTAAGTGTTACAACATGTTCCGTATCGTCACAACTCCAAATAAGCTGAGTTGCATCGGTATTTTCTAGTAAAAACTTATCAATTTGGCCTTGATTCTCTTCATGAAAAATTGAGCATGTGACATAAAGTAATTTACCACCCTTTGCTAAAGTCTGCCATAAATCGCGCAAAATAACGGCCTGTTGTTTAGCGAATGAAGCAACATCGGCCTCCCGGCGTAGCCACTTAATATCTACATGACGACGCACGATGCCAGATGCCGTACATGGTACATCAGCTAAAACTCTATCAAACGCTACACCATCCCACCAATCATTAATATAGGATGCATCACCACAAATCAATTCAGCATGTAAATTAAGGCGCGCGAGATTAGTTTGCACTTTAAGCAAACGCTCAGCATCATTATCCAACGCCGTCATTAGTACATCCGTCGTTTCTAAAATATGTGCAGTTTTTCCACCAGGCGCGCAGCAAGCATCCAACACACGCTGATTATCTTGTAAATCAATGAGCCTAGCTGCAGATTGCGCACCATAATCTTGTACTGATACTCCGCCTGTGAGAAATTGCGGAATTTTTTCAACAACAACTGGCTTCGTTAACATTACAGCAGTGTCACTTAAAATATTCACTTCAAAACCTTCATTTTGCAGTTCTAGTAAATAATCACTCATGCTGTTCTTTTGGCGATTAATGCGTAAGGTCATTGGTGGGTGCTGATTACCTACGCTCAAAATACTTTGCCAATGATTGGGATATTGTGCTTTCAATTTATTTATCCACCACTGTGGATAGGAGTAAGTTGCTAATTCATTTCCTATTATTTTTTTTGCCAAATCTTCTTTTTTGCGCAAAAAATTACGTAGCACCGCGTTTACCAAGCCCTTGGCCCATGCCGTCTTAAACTCTGTAGCTGCAGTCACTGCTTGGTCCACCACTGTAAATGCCTGTGCTTTATCGTATGTTAATTGATAAATAGCCACTAGTAATAGGCAACGCACACCTTCATTGGTCAGCGGCTTTTCTAATAACTGACTCAAATATGCATTGATTTCGCCATAGAAACGCAAGGTGCCATAACTTAAGTCTTGGGCAGTAGCCCGCTGTTGCGGTGTGAGATTAGGAAATTTTCGGTTAGCGGCATGCAGCGCAAGCGTTAAATTATGACCAGACAAAACTTGATGTACGCTTTGCGCGGCAATTTGTTGGGCGATATACAAATAAAACCTTCGTATTTTTTAATAAATTTATTTTTTGATTTTACTTGAAAATTCACGAATCTAGTAGCCATTTAAAGCTAGGTAAATAGGCTGTAAGCATACGAAGCTCAAGGGCGTGTTTAGATTAATACAAATTAATCATTCCCATTAATCTTGCCACTCTCTCCTCAGTCTTAGGATTTCGACTAAACAGATTCTGGATACCACTACCTGACAATGGATTGACAGTCATCATCTGCCCAGTTTCTGAATGTTGCTCAGTCACACGGTTATTAATTTGCTGTGCATAATGATAGATTTTCAATGGCATACTGGCTGAAGCTGGTGGATCAGGACTAATCAGGGCGCCTGTTATTTCTGGTTCAAATTAAAGCACAAGCGAAACAACCATTTATATGAACATAGCTGCAATCTACGCAATCATCATAATCAAGATTGCCACAATTGGGTTTATATTACGCTCACCATTATTGCTAGCGCCAAATAACATGCCACCTAACTGCCCAACACAGCTCATTGTGGCCAAATAGAACAACAAAACCCGTCATTTACACTGTGGTTTTAAACCAATTCCTAACCATGATTTTCTCCTAAACTAAGTACCAAAAACAATATGCCTTAAAGATGCTAAGCAATGATGAAAACTCAATGCTTAACCTATCAATTTAGATTGCTACTTAAAATCTGGCTAAATAGAAATCTGAGTAAAAAGATTAGTATTGGATAGCTGCGATGAAAGGAATCATTAAAAGGTTTTGCTCGCAAGACTAACTAAAAGTATCTCCAATTTTCAAATTTTGCGATTGGATAAAAGCTTTAGCATCTAAACGTTTACCACTAGGCATTTGCAACTCGGTAAGCGCCAGCAAGCCAGACCCACAGGCAACAATAACGCTATCAGCAAGACCCACTACTTCACCAATTTTGGCACGGGCTTGGTCGCCAGAGAAAACATTCGCCATCCATAAACGGCAAACCTCGCCTTTGAGATTTGCTTGAGCGACAGGAAATGGATTAAAGCCGCGAATTTGACGAGATAATTCTTCAGCAGATTTATTCCAGTCAATAATTGCTTCCGCTTTAGTCAGTTTATGGGCATAAGTCACTAATGACTCGTCTTGCACCTGAGCAGAAAGTTTACCTTTAACATCTAGTTCAGCCATCGCTTCTACCATTAATTTAGCACCCATCGCGCTTAAGGCATCATGTAAAGTTTGCGTGGTTTCTTTCTCGGTAATTGTGACTGCGCCATGACAAACCATGGCACCAGCATCTAAAGCTGGTGTCACTTCCATAATAGTGACACCTGTTTCAGCATCGCCTGCCAACAACGAGCGATGAATTGGTGCTGCACCCCGCCAACGTGGTAACAATGACGCATGAATATTGTAACAACCGAACTTAGGCATATTTAAAACTATTGAAGGGATAATCAAACCATAAGCCACAACTATCATCACATCAGCATTAACTGCTGAGATTTGTGCTTGAACTTCGGCAGATTTAAGACTTTCTGGCTGAAATACATTGAGATTATATTGCATAGCTAAAGACTTAACAGGGCTCGCTTTCAATTTCATACCACGACCTGCTGGGCGATCAGGCTGAGTGAGCACCAACAAAATATGATGGCCTGCTTCAAGCAATGCACTAAGTGCGGGAACTGCAAATTCTGGGGTACCAGCAAAAATTATATTCAAATCAATAGTCTCTTATTTATTAGGCTTTGTGAATTTCAAAACCTACATTATCGTTCGCCATGTTCGCGTGCTAATTTCAACATTTTAGTTTTAATGCGGTTGCGTTTTAGTGGCGATAAATACTCCACAAATACTTTACCTAATAAATGATCCATCTCATGCTGAACACAAACCGCTAATAATCCATCAGCGTCTAATTTGAATTTTTTACCATTACGGTCCAATGCTTCTACAGTGATTTTCTCTGCACGGGTGACACTTTCATAGATGTTAGGCACAGACAAACAGCCTTCATCAAATTCCTGCTCGCCACTTTTTTTAGTAATCTTAGGATTAATAAACACCTGTAGTTGACTTTTGTCCTTACTAATATCCACTAAAATTAATTGAATATGCTGATTAATCTGCGTTGCGGCTAAGCCAATGCCAGGTGCATCGTACATAGTCTCTGCCATGTCATCAATTAATTGACGTATCGCCTCATTCACCTCAGTGACTGGTTTGGCTATCGTGTGCAAACGTGGATCCGGATAATGTAGTATCGCTAGAATTGTCATAATTAATAGGTTATTACCATAAAAGCTTGATTATTGAATGAATTACGTGATAAATTTAACGCAATTTCGCGATTTTCAAGTCGTTACTTTTGACCGAGGTCAACTATATGTTACGTATTATAACGCTGCTAGTATTTTGTTGTGCATGCTTCAACGCAAATGCTGATGAACTACAATTACAAAAAAACCATCCCGAGCGTTATGTAGTTGTTAAAGGTGACACGCTGTGGGGCATTTCAGGCAAGTTTCTTAAAGACCCTTGGTTATGGCCAAAAATATGGAACATGAATCGTAATGAGATTAAAAACCCGCATTGGATATATCCAGGCGATGTAGTGGTGCTTGATACCAGTAGCGGTAAACCGCAACTGCGTTTGCTACGTGAAAATGTTACGTTACAACCTGGCACTATAATAGAGCCACTAAACAAACAACCGATACAAACCATTGCTCCAAGCATTATTACACCATTTTTAAGCCAACCATTACTCATAGAAAATGGTCAACTTGATCGCGCCCCACGTATTATTGCAGGGCAAGATAATCGCGTGATATTAAGTCCTGGTACACGGATTTATATAAACGATTTACCCGAGAATCAAGGTATCAATTGGTTTGTATACCGACCAGGCGAAGCACTCATCGATCCTGATACCCACGCAGTATTAGGTATGGAAGCAACTTACTTAGGGGATGCACGTATAGCGAAATTTGGTACACCAGCAACAGGTGAGATAACCCGTGCCAAAGAGGAGATTTTTACTAAAGATCGCTTAATCTCAGCACCTGATATATTTGAAACTAACTTTGTGCCGCATGCACCAGAAGTGAATGTTCGAGGTCGCATTATAAAAATTTATGGTGGTGTTTTAGAAGGTGGGCCTAGCTCAGTTGTTTCTATTAACCGTGGTAAGTTAGAAGGCTTAGAAATTGGACATGTACTGGCGATTAGCCGCTATGGTTCAGTTATTCGAGACCCTGAATTTAAAAAGGGTTCAGACAAAAAAATAACAAAAGTTAATACCGTAATACTTGCACCAGATCAAATCAAATTGCCTGATGAGCGTGTAGGTTTACTCATGATATTTAAAACCTTTGATCATGTTTCTTATGGGCTGGTTATGGAAGCAACTGACTCAATTATTACACTTGATGCTGTTCATAATCCATAACAAAAGCTTTAGCGATGTCAAAACTAGTCGATACTAATGACGATATCGCGTTTTGGCTAGGTTTAAATTTCATTGATGGGCTAGGTGGTCAAATACTATGTCAGCTACTTAGAGAATTTGGTAGCCCAGCTAGTATTTACCAAGCCACAATCAACCAGTTACGAAAAACAGTATCTGATTCCATTGCTCGTGAAATTAATAACGGGGTTGATTTCACCAAAATACAATCTACTTTAAGCTGGTTACAAGAAGATGGTAACCACCTCATTACATTAGCGGATACAACATACCCGCAGCTATTATTAGAAATTACTGATCCGCCACCAATTCTGTACGCAAAAGGTCATTTACACTGGCTGAATCATGCAAGCATAGCCATGGTGGGTAGCCGCAGTTCTACTACACAAGGTGAAAAGAACGCCGAAGACTTTGCCACTAATCTAGCTAATTTTGGTTTATGTGTCGTCAGTGGCTTAGCATTAGGAATAGACGGTGCATCACATCGAGGGGCGCTTAAGGCTACAGCGGAAAATAGTGCGGGTACTATTGCGGTAGTGGGTACTGGCTTGGATATTGTATACCCTGCTCGCCATCTTGATTTAGCTCATAAAATTGTTCAAAATGGTTTAATAATTTCTGAGTTTCCATTGGGAACACCGTCTAAGGCGCAAAATTTTGCACGGCGCAATCGCATTATCAGTGGTTTGAGCTTAGGTTGTTTAGTAGTTGAAGCCAACGTGCGAAGTGGCTCACTTTTCACCGCAAAACTTGCCGCAGAGCAAGGCCGCGAAGTCTTTGCCATACCAGGGTCTATTCATTCGCCAGTGGCAAAAGGCTGTCATCTCCTTATTAAACAAGGCGCCAAGCTAGTGGAGAGCACGCAAGATATTATTGATGAGCTATCTGTAGATGGAATGGCGCTATCTGAGGCAATCATTTCAAAAAAAACAATAGCTCACCCACTATCTGAAGCGACAAATGAAGCAATAAACCTATAAACGAGGTCTACTCGTCAATTCAGGCAATGAGCGGTGAGCACTGAGCCAATTGCTAGGGTTACTTTAAATTAGACTATCTAAACTAACCGCCGAAAAACTCTCCGTGATGTCAATGATGCTAGTGCTAAAAGGCAAGCTAACCTAAGTTGGCAGCGGCCATTATCGACACATTATTTAGATTAATATGCGCCGTCAATATTTTTGATGATAGTACTAACAGTAGCTGATTGATTCAAAGTGTAAAAATGTAAGCTAGGCACATTCCAAGCAATCAACACTTCACAAAGTTCAGATACTACATCAACACCCAGCGCCCTTAAGGAAGGAAGATCATCACCAAACTCTTCTAAACGTAAACGCAGCCAACGTGGGATTTCCGCACCACAAATATTAGAAAAACGGGCTAATTGAGTAAAGTTATTAATAGGCATAATACCTGGAATAATTGGGATATTGATACCCGCTTTACTACAGCGATCCACAAAATAAAAGTAGGCGTCCGCATTATAAAAATACTGTGTAATCGCAGAGTTAGCGCCTGCTTCTATCTTTGCCTTAAAGCGTGAAAAATCTAGGCTGGCAGAATGTGCCTCTGGGTGAACCTCGGGGTAGGCAGCGACTTCAATATGAAACCAATCGCCTGTTTCTTGACGTATAAATTTAACCAACTCATTGGCATGTTTAAAATCACCGCTACTAGCTTCACCCGATGGGATATCACCGCGCAAGGCCACCAAACGTTTCATTCCATGGTTTTTATAGGAAATTAATAATTCACGAATCTCTTCTTTTGTTGATGAAATACACGAGATATGTGGTGCCGCATCAAACCCTTCCGTCTGAATTTCTTGCACTGTTTCCATGGTACGGTCTCGCGTTGAGCCACCAGCACCAAAAGTCACTGAGTAAAACTCTGGGTTAAACTGAGCCAATTGCTTACGCGTTTCTCTTAAATTAGCCACACCCTCATTTGTTTTAGGTGGAAAGAATTCAAAGCTGTAACGTACTTTTTCTGATACTTTATTCATTGTTTTTATCTATTACTTTTAGAACTAATTGTGTAACTTAACTATTTGTCATCTAACAAAAGAGAAGATAGTACCCATGAAATAAGACTGTAGACGAGTGCACCAATAATGCCAGCACCTAGCGTTTTTACTGAAAAACCATCTAGGAAATGTCCAACCGCATACAGTAACACACCATTAATCACCAAAATGAATAGTCCCAAAGTCAAAATAGTCACTGGCAACGTAAGTAAAATTAATAGCGGTTTAATGAACATATTGACAAAACCAATCACAGCCGCGGCAATTAAGGCACTGGTAAAACCAGCCACATAAATACCGGGTACTAAGTACGTTACGCCTAATAATGCAAGTGCGTTAAGTAACCAAGCTGCTAGTAGTTTCATCAAATGTCTCCTAAAAGTTAAGTTATTTTTTAACTATTTATGCATAAACAATTAATAGCGATAAGTATCTGGCTTATAAGGGCCTTGTTTTGATACACCGATATAAGCGGCTTGCTCATCTGTTAAAGTTGTCAATTGTGCATTAAGTTTTTTCAATTGCAATACCGCTACTTTTTCATCCAAATGTTTAGGTAGCGTATAAACACCCACTGGATAATCTGAAATTCGCGTGAATAATTCAATTTGCGCAATAGTTTGATTAGCAAAACTAGAGCTCATCACATAGCTAGGGTGTCCAGTACCACAGCCTAGATTAACCAAACGGCCTTTGGCAAGTAAGATGATGCGCTTACCGTTAGGAAAAATTACATGATCAACTTGTGGTTTGATTTCATCCCATTCATATTTCTCTAAACTAACAACATCAATCTCGTTATCAAAGTGACCGATGTTACATACTATGGCTTGGTCTTTCATTTTCGCCATGTGGTCATGCGTAATGACATGGTAATTACCAGTGGCCGTTACAAAGATATCCGCATGCTGAGCTGCGTAATCCATAGTAACGACACGGTAACCCTCCATCGCCGCTTGTAAGGCGCAGATTGGATCAACTTCCGTTACCCAAACTTGCGCGGATAAAGCGCGCAATGCTTGAGCAGAACCTTTACCTACGTCACCATAACCCGCTACAACGGCCACTTTACCTGCAATCATCACGTCAGTAGCGCGTTTAATCGCATCCACCAATGATTCGCGACAGCCATATAAGTTATCAAATTTTGATTTTGTGACTGAGTCGTTCACGTTAATTGCAGGGAAGGCCAACTTGCCCTCTTTATGCATTTGGTACAAACGATGCACACCAGTTGTAGTTTCTTCTGTTACACCCATAATATGACTTAAACGCACTGAATACCATGTTGGATTTACTTTAAGCTTTGTTTTAATCGCGTTAAACAAGCATATTTCTTCTTCGCTGGTTGGGTTTGCAACCACAGACAAATCTTTCTCTGCACGTGCACCTAGATGCAATAGCAATGTAGCATCACCGCCATCATCCAAAATCATATTACTATAGCCGCCATCAGCCCAATCGAAAATACGGTGCGTATAATCCCAATACTCCGTCAGTGTTTCTCCTTTAATTGCAAATACTGCTGTACCGCCTTCAGCAATCGCTGCAGCCGCGTGGTCTTGCGTTGAGTAAATATTGCATGACGCCCAGCGAACTTCAGCACCTAAGTCTTTGAGCGTTTCAATCAGCACTGCAGTTTGAATCGTCATATGCAGCGAGCCAGTAATACGCGCGCCTTTAAGAGGTTGTGAAATTGCAAACTCCTCACGAATCGCCATTAAACCTGGCATTTCAGTTTCAGCAATTGCAATCTCTTTGCGTCCAAAAGCTGCTAAATTAATATCAGCAACCACATAATCTTTAATATCGGTAACGGTATTCACTTTTATATTCCATCCATAAAAATGCCGTTTGGGAATTGCCTATGGCGGTTGACTTAAAAGCTGATAATTGAAAAAAATTAGCAATATCTTTAATAGGTCTATCCACCTAGTACCCAAACTGCAGGGTTAAAATAGGTGAACGCCGTTTACATGAAGGAACGTTTTAATGGTAAGAAAAACCCAAAACGTATAGCCTGTGATGTAAACCGAGCCTGGGGGTTATAGAAAATCCTCGCAGCGTTCCTCGGTTAATTAATATAATTGTAAAACAAAAACTTTAATTTACAAAATGCAGGCTGATTTTCATTTGATTTAAATCATTACACAAATCAACCCACACTTTTTTTTACCACTGCTTTACAGTCCAGCAGCCACTTTTAGTGCAGCCGCTTTATCTGTGATTTCCCAAGTGAACTCTGGTTCATCACGACCAAAGTGGCCATAGGCAGCTGTCTTTTGATAAATAGGGCGCAGTAAATCCAACATTTTTACGATACCTTTTGGACGTAAATCAAAATGTTCTAATACTAATAGTCTTAACATTTCATTGGATACTTTACCTGTACCATAAGTTTCCACCATGACTGAAGTAGGTTGCGCAACACCAATTGCGTAACTCACTTGCACCAAGCATTTATCTGCCAAACCAGCTGCAACAATATTTTTAGCAACATAGCGCCCAGCATAGGCCGCACTCCGGTCAACCTTTGATGGGTCTTTGCCTGAGAAAGCACCGCCACCGTGAGGTGCTGCGCCACCATAAGTATCTACAATAATTTTACGGCCGGTTAATCCACAATCACCTTGTGGGCCGCCAATAACAAAGCGCCCAGTTGGATTAACTAAGAACTTAATATCACCCTTGATTAACTCCTTTGGCAACATCGGTTTAATAATATCCTCAATGACCGCTTCGCGTATCATTTCAAGCGACATCTCAGGTGCATGTTGTGTAGAAAGCAGCACCGTATCAATTTTATAGGGCTTGCCATCTACATATTGAATTGTGACCTGTGATTTAGCATCAGGCCGCAACCAAGGTAACCGGCCGTCTTTACGTAACTGTGCTTGACGTTCCATCAAACGATGGCTTAACCAAATAGGTAATGGCATTAGTTGTGGAGTTTCATTGACCGCATAGCCAAACATCAAACCTTGGTCACCAGCACCTTGGTCTAATGGGTCATCATGTGCACCATCCACGCCTTGAGCAATATCTGGTGACTGTTTGTCATAAGCGACTAATACTGCACAACCTTTATAATCAATACCATAGTCAGTATTATCATAACCAATACGTTTAATCGTATCGCGTGCTACCTTGATGTAATCTACGTTAGCAGTTGTCGTAATCTCACCAGCCAGCACTACCAATCCAGTATTCGTTAAAGTTTCGGCTGCTACTCGTGCTGTTGGATCTTGCGTTAAAATAGCATCCAATATCGCATCAGAAACTTGGTCTGCTACTTTATCCGGATGTCCCTCTGAAACAGATTCTGATGTAAATAAATATTCGCTCATTAAATTTTCGCTTTATATGTTTTAGGGTATTAGTGCTTTTTTGCAATGCAAAATAGGCAAATATGCTAAATATCATTCGTTAAACCATATAGAATATCAAAAAATTGTTCACTTCCAAAGTAATGCATGCTCAATGACTTGTTAAAATTAATATTTAAATTGCCTCTGCCCATGCTTCACACTGTCGGAATTGCAGTTGGCTGGGGCATGTATCTGACTGACAAAAGATTTTCTCGTCGTATACGCGATAATCTACTCACGGCAAAAATTGCTGCTAATGTGGAAGAACATACAAAACTCGTGCATCAAACCGCAAAGGAAATTGGCAAAGGTTTAATTGAAAGCTTGGCAATTTGGTTTAACTCACAAAATAAGATTGTAAAATGGGTAAAAGGTTGCACTGGTTGGGAACATGTTGAGCAAGCGCTAGCTTCTAAAAAAGGTATCATCTTCTTAACGCCACACCTAGGTTGTTATGAAATTACCTCGCAATATGTAGGCGCTCAGCATCCTCTGACTATTCTATTTCGCCCTCCACGAACCAAATGGTTATTGCCTATTATGTCCAAGGGAAGGCAGCAAGGTAAAGTGACCTTGGCAGAAACCAATATGCGCGGTGTGCGTAGCTTGATAAAAACCCTACGGAACGGGGGCTCTATTGGTATATTGCCGGACCAAGTACCCAATATGGGTGAAGGTGAATGGGCCGATTTTTTTGACAAACCCGCTTATACCATGACATTAGCGAGTAAACTGGCTCAAACAACTGGCGCCACTGTCATCATGACTTTTGGTGAAAGGCTATCGTATGGTCGTGGGTATCATTTGCACTTTGAATTAGTAGGGGAAGATGCTAGCCCACAAAGCATAAACCACTGTATTGAGCGTTTGATAAAACTCTACCCTGCACAATATTTATGGAGCTATCAGCGCTACAAAAATCCAAAAATACCAAAAATTGCTATAAACGAAACTATCTAAATATAGCTGCAACAAATAGACACATAAATAAAACGTAATAACATGAAACTAAAATTTACCAAAATGCAAGGTGCAGGGAATGACTTTGTGGTGCTAGATAAAACCAAAAAATCATTCAATCTGACTGTAAAGCAAATTCAGCATATCGCCAATCGTCAATTTGGTGTGGGCTGCGATCAACTATTACTTGTTGAAAAAACCAATACTCCTAATGTGGATTTTCGTTATCGTATTTTTAACGCAGATGGTAGCGAAGTTGAACAGTGTGGTAATGGTGCGCGTTGTTTTGTAAGGTTTGTAATTGATAAAGGTTTAACCCAAAAAAGTGAAATAACAGTTGAAACTGCGAGTGGCATCATCACACTAAAGTTGGAGGCAGATAATCAAGTCACCGTAAATATGGGTGCGCCAAAATTTGAGCCTCCAGAAATACCTTTTTTGGCTGAAACTCGCACCGCTCATTACATATTAGATGTCGCTGGCCAAGGTGTGCTTATTTTTGTAGTGTCTATGGGCAACCCACACGCAGTTCAGATAGTATCCGACTTAGATAAAGCACCTGTAGCTTTGGTCGGCCCACTTATTGTGCAGCATGTCAGATTTCCACAGCATGTAAATGCAGGTTTTATGCAAATAATAGATGTGCATCATATTAAATTACGCGTATTTGAACGTGGTAGTGGTGAAACATTAAGCTGTGGCACTGGCGCCTGCGCTGCCGTTGTAAGCGGTATACAACATGGTGTGCTGCAATCGCCAGTAAAAGTGAGCACGCGCGGCGGTGACCTTTCAGTTGCTTGGCAAGGTGAACATACTCCAGTATTAATGACAGGGCCTGCCACCATTGTATTTGAAGGCGAAATTGAATTACTTAATTAAACTAACTCATCAAAACATCGGCTAACAAAGGCCATGGTAAAGGAATAATAATGCAGGATTATGAAGAAGCGGCATCTCATATTGATTTAGAAAATAAATCTATTCAAGACAGCGAAATTAAAGCGTATTTAGAGAATAACCCGCAATTCTTTGAACAACATCCAGCGTTGCTAGTCGACTTATATCTGCCTAATCCACATGGCAGTGGCACAATCTCTCTAGCTGAACGCCAACAACTCGCACAGCGCGATAAAATCCGCGTATTAGAGTCTAAGTTCTTTGAAATGGTGAAAATGGGTAGTGAAAATGAAGCGATTAGCAATAAAATACATGCTTTAACATTAGGCTTGTTAGCTAGCCAGCAATTCGCTATTCTAGTGCAATTACTACAACACTATCTGCGTGCCGAATTAGATGTTCCTAATAGCATGCTGAAAATTTGGGCAACTCCAAAAAATGCTACTGACGCGAATAATGTCGCTTTTCAAGATGCAAATAACCCTGATGAAACAATACTTATGTGGGTACAAAATTTAGCGGAGCCTTATTGTGGTACTGAATGCGAACCAACAATTAAAAGCTGGTTTGATGAAAGCAATCAATCATTTGCCGTTATTCCATTGCGTAGCGATAAAGTATTAGGCTTACTTATTTTAGCTAGCGAAGATGCACGCCGCTTTTATCCAGAAATGGGCACGATGTTTCTTAAACGTATTGGCGAGTTAGTTAGCGCCTCGCTTTTACGTTATGTAAATTAGAATTGCTTCATCACAAAACTGTGAACATGTTGGATTACCAAAAAGAATATTTAGATTTTTTAGCATTTGAGCGTGGTTTAAGCTTACTCACCCGTCAAAGCTATGCACGGGATTTGCAACAACTTGATATTTTGTCTGGCAACACCACCTTAAACGATATAAAAATCAATCATATACGTCGACTTATTGCCGGAATGAATAGTGGTGGGCTCAGCAGTAAAACCATTGCCCGTCGACTATCTGCTTGGCGTGGTTTTTATGCCTTTTTGATTCAACGTCATCAATTTACAAGTAACCCAGTAGAGGGTTTACGCGCGCCTAAGGCTCCTAAAACATTGCCTCAAGCATTATCTGTCGAACAAGCCATTAAATTAGTTGATGTATCAGACGATGACATTTTAAGTATCAGAGACCATGCTATTTTAGAGCTGTTTTACTCATCAGGTTTACGTCTGAGTGAATTGGTAGGGCTAGATATTGGTGCACTAGATATAAAAGAGGGTCAAGTGACAGTAACAGGTAAAGGTAATAAAACGCGCATTGTACCGGTAGGTAGTCATGCCATGGTCGCTATTAATGATTGGCTACAAATACGCGCCACTATGCTTATTAACAAAACGCATGAATCAGCAATATTTATTACACAGCAGGGCAATCGCATTACTCCTCGCGCGGTGCAATATAGAGTCAAGTCATGGTCCATCAAACAAGGCTTAGATTCTAGTGTACACCCCCATTTATTGCGTCACAGCTTCGCTACGCACGTGCTACAATCTAGTGGAGATTTGCGTGCTGTACAAGAAATGCTAGGCCATGCAAACATAAGTAGTACCCAAATTTATACGCATTTAGATTTTCAGCATTTAGCAAAAGTGTACGATACCGCACATCCACGCGCCAAAAAGAAAGCTATAAACAAATAAGCATCATGCATCTTAGGGTTTGTTATGGTGTCTTATATTTGTTGTTATACTTTCTAGACTAAATTAAGTTTTAAATTTCACAGTGAAAATAATCTTCATTGTTATTAATCAATAGGAGTTGTTATGGAACATACATTACCAGCATTACCTTATGCCAGAAACGCATTAGTACCGCATATTTCAGAAGAAACTTTAGACTTTCACTACGGCAAACACCATCAAACTTATGTTACTAACCTTAATAATCTAATTAAAGGTACTGAGTTTGAAAGTTTGACTTTAGAAGAGATCATTAAAAAATCTGCCGCTGGCGTTTACAACAACTCAGCACAAATTTGGAATCACACCTTTTTTTGGAGCAGCATGAAACCTAGCGGCGGTGGCGCGCCAACAGGGGCTTTAGCTGATGCTATTAATACTAAATGGGGCTCATTTGATGCGTTTAAAACGGCATTTCAAGCCGCTGCTGTTGGTAATTTCGGTTCTGGCTGGACATGGCTAGTGAAAAAAACAGATGGCTCTGTTGATATCGTTAACATGGGCGCTGCTGGCACTCCACTCACTACAGGCGATAAAGCATTGTTAACCATTGATGTTTGGGAACATGCTTATTACATTGATTACCGCAATGCGCGTGCTAAGTTTGTAGAAGTATTTTTAGTATCACTCGCTAACTGGGACTTTGCTTCAGCTAACTTCGCAGCTTAAGTAATTTCTTATTTCTTAAGAATAAATACGTAACTTGAATAATATAAACGTAACTTTTGAAAAGTCGATAATATAAAAACGTAACTTAATACAGTTTGTAATTTCATTACACTGTTTAAAAAACCCTTGTAGCAATCCAAG
>JAYVTW010000079.1:0-43604 GCA_043788445.1 Methylophilaceae bacterium | reverse complement strand
TGACTGATTTGCCCGTTAGCCAATAATCACTCCAAAATACTCAGTTAAAATCGAAAAAGGTTAAAGAATGAATCACGAAAAAGTCATTTTGCCTCCCGCGATGCTTGGTATGTTGGGCGGCGGTCAGTTGGGCCGCTTTTTTGTTATTGCTGCCCATGAGATGGGTTATAAGGTCATGGTATTAGACCCCGATAAAAACAGCCCTGCTGGTAAAATAGCTGATATGCATTTATGTGCGGCGTTTGATGATGCGGATGCGCTCAAAACATTGGCTTACGCATGCGCTGCTATTAGTACTGAGTTTGAAAATGTGCCTGCTGCATCGCTAGAAACTTTAGCTGAAACGGCTATTGTGCGTCCAGCCGCCGCAAGTGTCGCGATTGCGCAGCATCGCGTAAGTGAGAAGAACTTTCTGCGTAGTGCAGGGTTGCCTGTAGCGCCTTTTGCTGTGATTGATGGTGTTGACGACTTGCCGCAGGAGGGTAGTCAGCTTTATCCTGCAATTCTTAAAGTGGCACGTTTTGGCTACGATGGCAAAGGCCAAGCACGTGTTAAAAACAAACTAGAAGCTCAACAAGCCTTTGCCCAGCTTGGTGGAGAACAGTGTGTTTTAGAGAAAATGCTCAATCTGGATTACGAAGTATCGGTAGTGTTAGCACGTGACGAAACTGGTAATATTGCTGCTTTTCCTACAGCCGAGAATAGCCATTTAAACGGTATTTTGGATATGACTACTGTGCCAGCGCGTGCTGCTACTAGTGGTCATTTGGCAATTAATCAACAAGCACAGCAGTTGGCCGAAAAACTGGCAGAAAAGCTTAATTATGTTGGTGTGTTAGGTGTGGAGTTTTTTGTATGTGAGGGCACTTTGTTAGTGAATGAAATCGCTCCGCGTCCACATAACTCTGGCCATTACACGATAGATGCCTGCGTTACGAATCAATTTGAGCAGCAAGTACGTGTAATGGTGGGCTTGCCGCTTGGTGATACACATTTGCATAGTAATGCTGTGATGGTCAACTTATTGGGAGATATTTGGAAAAATAATACTGAGCCAGCTTGGGGTTTGGCGTTAGCTAATCCACGCCTTAAAATGCACTCATATCGTAAGCATGAAGCGCGTGCTGGTCGAAAAATGGGACATCTTACCTTAATAGGTCAAGATAAAGCTGCCTTAATTAAATGTGCGTTACAAATTAGAAGTGGCTTAGGTATAGGTAGTAATTAGTTATTAAAGACGAAAAAAAAGCCGGAACTTAATTCGACTTTTTTGTTTCGCTAGCTAGATTATTAATGTAGCTAATGCGAGTGTTTTATTATTTCATCGCTTTAATTGCAGCATTTAAACGGCTTTTATGACGTGCTGCTTTGTTTTTATGAATGATTTTTTTATCAGCAATGCGGTCAATAATGCTTACATTTGCAATATAGGAGGCTGCTGCTGCTGCTTTATCGCCAGCTTCTACAGCTTTAATCACTTTTTTTATTGCTGTGCGCAATGTAGAACGTAAAGCAGAGTTGTGTGCATTCACTTTAACTGATTGACGAGCGCGTTTGCGAGCTTGTGCGGTATTTGCCATGTTTTTTTCCTAAACTTTGACTGCATTAATACGAAGCCGTGCATGATAGAGTTTTTCTTCTTGTTTGGCAAGTCCTAATAGGAATTAGGCTTGATTTAGACGATAATATCTGATTTTTAATTAAAACCAAGGGTTTAAAACCATTTTGGTTGTAATCGTAAACTTCACGTTGCCTCATTCGCGATGAGTATTGGTGATGCTGTCGTGGTAAAATATTGTTTTAAAACTGCAAATCCTGCATGCAACATTTCAATCAACTCATTATCGCATGAATTTACTCAAAGCTTTAGCCACTGTGGGCAGCATGACGTTTGCCTCTCGTATTTTGGGGTTCGTGCGGGATACGCTAATTGCTCGCGTATTTGGCGCAAGTATGGCAACTGACGCATTCTTTGTTGCATTTAAAATTCCCAATCTGTTACGACGTATCTCGGCCGAAGGTGCTTTTTCACAGGCGTTTGTACCGATTTTAGCGGAGTATAAAAAACAACGGACACATGATGAAAGCCATGCATTAATAAACCATGTAGCTACCTTACTTGGCCTATTTCTGGTGATTGTGACGATTGTTGGTATGTTAGCCGCTCCATGGGTGGTGCAAGTAAGTGCGCCAGGCTTTGCCGAAGATATGGCAAAATTTGATTTAACTGTCCAGTTATTGCGCATCACTTTCCCTTATATTTTCTTTATTTCATTGGTTTCATTGGCGGGTGGTGTATTGAACACCTATGGAAACTTTTCTGTGCCTGCATTTACGCCAGTTTGGTTAAATGTAGCATTTATTGTTGGGGTATTGTTTGTTGCGCCATATTTTGCTGATTCAACTGGCAGTTCAGTCAAAGTGTTAGCCTGGGCAGTATTTGTTGGTGGAATATTGCAAATGCTTTATCAGATACCTTATTTGCTTAAAATCGGTTTGGTACCCCGTATTAGCTGGAATCTGCACGATGAGGGAGTATGGCGGATTTTAAAATTGATGGGCCCCGCAGTGTTTGGTGTATCAATTGCACAGATATCATTGCTAATTAACACGATTTTCGCTTCCTTTCTTGTTAGCGGCAGTGTTTCTTGGCTTTATTATGCTGATAGATTGATGGAATTTCCCACTGGCGTACTAGGCGTTGCGTTGGGTACCATATTATTGCCTAGTTTATCTAAAAGCGTAGCTGATAAAAATAATAACGAATACTCAAAATTACTGGACTGGGGTTTGCGCCTGACTTTTATTTTAGCTCTGCCAGCAGCAGTCGCGCTAGCAGTGCTGTCAACGCCGTTGGTGGCAGGGCTATTTAAATATGGCGCATTTACTGCGCATGATGTAGAGATGACTAGGCTCGCATTGATCGCCTACAGCCTAGGTTTACTGGGGTTGATATTAGTAAAAGTGTTAGCCCCCGCTTTTTACTCACGGCAAAACATCAAAACTCCTGTTAAAATTGCGATTTTTACATTAGCAGCAACGCAGTTAATGAACTTGCTTTTTGTGAAATTTTTTCATTTAAACCATGCAGGTCTGGCACTTTCAATTGGTCTAGGTGCTTGTGTTAATGCAGGTTTGTTGTACTACCATTTACGTAGGGTAGATATTTATAAACCTCAATCAGGCTGGATTGTGTTTATGGTAAAGCTTGTTACTGCTGTTATTGTCATGGCAATATCTTTACACTTTGCAGCTGGTAGTGACTCATTATGGCTTAGCTATAAATTGCTGCCTAAAATGCTGCATTTGGTGGGTTTGTTGGTATTAGGTTCAGGCGTATATTTCGCAACATTATGGTTGATGGGTATACGCGTTAAAGATTTTATGCACCGTACCATTGTTTAGTTATTGACAAATCATGCAAGTTTTTCGTCATTTACCCAATCATCCCTGCCCGCCAATCGCACTAGCTATAGGCAATTATGATGGCGTTCATTTAGGACATCAAGCATTGCTTGTAGACTTAGTACAAGTCGCACTGCAAAAATATTTAACATCTGCAGTAATGACCTTTGAACCTCATCCACGTGAGTTTTTTAGCCCACAAGATGCGCCAACACGGCTCACCACTTTGCGTGAAAAGCTTGAGCTTTTTGATGCTGCGGGTATAAATAAAGTGTTTGTTTGCTCATTTAATGCGCGTTTTGCACAAATATCAGCACAAGATTTCATGCATAAAATCTTGACTAAATCGTTAAACGTTAAGTCTATTTTAGTGGGTGACGATTTTCGTTTCGGTGCAAATCGTGCTGGTACCTTAGCTGATATGACAGCGGCGGGTTTTGATTTAATCAAACAGCCACAGGTTGACCTTGATGGCCAGCGAGTTTCTAGCACAAGAGTGCGAAAAGCTTTAGCCCAAGGTAACCTAACAATAGCTAAATCGTTGCTTGGCCGTGCTTATAGCATTAGTGGTAAAGTCGTTCATGGCGCAAAGCGCGGCCGTCAATTAGGGTTTCCTACCGCAAATATTCACATGCGACATGAGCGCCCTGCGCTAAACGGCGTTTATGCCGTAAAATTGCGCTTTAGAAATTCAAGTGCGCAATTTATGGCTAATCAATTAGATTTTTTGCCTGCTGGTGATACTTGTATTATAAATAGCGTAGCTAATTTAGGTGTAAGGCCCACTGTAGCTGGCATACCTAAATTGTTATTAGAAGTACATGCGCTTAATTTTACAGGTGATATATATGGTCAGCATGTGCAGGTACAATTTTTACATAAGTTACGTGATGAAATGAAATTTGATGGTTTGGATGCGCTAAAAGCGCAAATTGGTCATGATGTAGAGCAAGCTAAAATCTATTTTGGTAATCTTGAATTTGGCTAACCTTTTGGTAGTGCTGTGAGTGTAATTTATAAGTGAAATCTACTAGTTGAAATCTATGAGTGAAGATAATAAATACAAATTAAACCTGCCTGAAACGGCTTTCCCTATGCGTGGTGATTTAGCCAAGCGCGAGCCTGTTTGGTTAAAACAATGGCAGGATAAAAAGTTGTATCATAAAATCCGTGCAGCGCGCAAAGGTGCTAAAAAATTCATCCTGCATGACGGCCCACCTTACGCGAATGGGGATATTCACATTGGCCACGCGGTAAATAAAATTCTGAAAGATATCATTGTTAAATCAAAAACCATGGGTGGTTTTGATGCGCCTTATATACCTGGTTGGGATTGCCACGGCTTACCTATTGAATTAGTAGTAGAAAAGAATCATGGCAAGAACATAGCCCCAGCAAAGTTTCGTGAGCTATGCCGTGCTTATGCGGCTGAGCAAGTAGAAAAGCAAAAGAAAGATTTTATTCGTTTGGGTGTGTTGGGCGATTGGGACAATCCTTATCTGACAATGGATTTCAAAACCGAAGCCGATATTATGCGTGCTTTAGGGGTGATTAAAGAAAAAGGTTATTTGTATCAAGGCAGCAAGCCGGTGCATTGGTGCGTAGATTGTGGCTCTGCCTTAGCAGAAGCAGAAGTTGAATATGAAGATGTGAACTCCCCCGCAATTGATGTGGGTTTTAAGGTAGTGGATAACGCTGCCTTGAGTAAAGCATTCGGTGTCGAAGTGAAAAGTGATGCTTATGCAGTAATTTGGACAACTACACCATGGACACTGCCTGCTAACCAAGCGGTATCGGTTAATGCTGAATTAGATTATGCCCTGATCAAAACTGAGCGTGGTTCACTAATCTTATCTAATGATATCTTAATGCGTTCCGAATATATTCGAGGCGAAAATATTGATACTGCATTAGAGTTGATGAGAAAGTATGGATTAAATTCTGGTCCACACGACGTTATTGGTTTAGTAAAAGGTATCGAATTAAAAGGTTTGCAACTTCGACATCCATTTGATAATCGCCAAGTACCTATTATTACTGGTGACCATGTCACAACCGAAGCAGGTACTGGTTTAGTACATACTGCGGCAGCGCATGGTAACGATGACTGGTTGGTGATGCGCAATAATTTTCCAAATGAAAAGCCACGTGTATTAATTGGTGGCGATGGTCGGTTCTTCAATAGTGAATTGGTAGAGCTGGAAGCGATTCGCGGCCTAAACAGGCAAGAGGCCAATAAAGTGATTCTAGCTTTGATGCAGGAAAACGGTGCTTTGCTGGCAATTTCCAGATTAAATCATAGTTTCCCCCATTGCTGGCGCCATAAAACGCCACTCATGCAATTGGCTACACATCAGTGGTTTATTGGAATGAATCGGAACTACCATTTTTCTCAAGAAGCCCATTCCCATTTAGAAGAGCCTAGCCCTCTAAGGGAATTAGCAAATAAAGCAGTAGATAGTACAATCTTCTTCCCTGATTGGGGTCGCGCGCGTTTAGAGGCGATGATTAAAAATCGCCCTGATTGGTGTGTGTCGCGACAGCGTAATTGGGGTGTACCGATGGGCTTGTTCGTGCATAAGGAGACCGGCGATCCGCACCCTGATTCTTTAGTATTATTGGAAAAAGTTGCACTATTAGTGGAGAAGAAAGGGGTAGAAGCTTGGTTTAGCTTAGATGGTGATGCGTTTTTGGCTGAGCATTCGCCAGAGAGAGGTGCTCAATACAAAAAATTAATGGATACTCTAGATGTTTGGTTTGATTCTGGCACTACGCATGCGGCCGTGTTAAAGCGCCGCACGGAATTCGCTAGGCCTTTCAATGAAACGGGCAATTTGGCAGATTTATATCTGGAAGGCTCTGACCAACATCGTGGCTGGTTTCAGTCTAGTTTGCTCACAAGTTGCGCTATTAATGGGCGGGCTCCTTACGATGCCTTATTGACACATGGCTTTGTAGTAGATGGCTCAGGTCATAAAATGAGTAAATCCAAAGGTAATGTAGTCGCACCGCAAAAGGTAATGGATACTTACGGTGCAGATATTTTAAGACTTTGGGTCGCGAACACCGATTATTCTGGTGAACTGACGATTTCAGATGAGATATTAAAGCGAGTTGCTGATAGTTACCGAAAAATACGCAATACCATGAAGTTTTTACTCGCTAACGTGGCCGATTTTGATGCCGCCACGCAAACAGTCCCGTATGAAAATCTATTGGAAATTGACCGTTACGCCTTAGGTGTATTGTATGAGTTGTCAGCTGAATGCAGAGCGGCATACGATACTTATGAGTTGCATAAAGTAGCTCAGGCCTTGTTACACTTTTGTGCAGAAGATTTAGGTGCATTTTATTTAGATATACTAAAAGACCGTATGTACACCAATGCGGAAGGTTCGCATGACCGTCGTGCTGCACAAACAGTGTTGTTAAAAATAACACAAGTGTTGGCGGGTTTGATAGCACCAATTTTAAGCTTTACTGCTGAAGAAATTTGGCAAACATTAACGACAGATGTATTAAATCCAAATGCATTAAATAAAGAGCCTACTGATTATGTGGTACTGCACGATTGGACTAATGCGGATGATGTGATTACGGCAACACAATATGCAGAATATGACGCATCATTGAAATCTAAATGGGAAGTAATCCGTCAAGTACGCGCAGATGCCGCAAAGGAAATTGAGGTGTTGCGTGCCTCTAGTCTTATAGGCTCGTCATTACAAGCCGAATTAACCTTTAATGCAGCAGATAAAACGTATGATGTATTGGCAAGTTTGGATGATGATTTGCGTTTTGTGATGATTACTTCAGAAGCTAAACTGGTAAAGGTTGATACTGCGGCAGAGCAACAAATATTCGTAAAGCCAAGTACATACAAAAAATGTCAACGTTGTTGGCATTATCGCGCAGATGTTGGCGCAAATGATGAGCACTCAACTATTTGTGGGCGTTGTGTAAGTAATTTATTTGCTAAGGGTGAGCCTAGGAAGTATGCGTAATGAGTAGTCAGTTAAACAGTATGCTGAAATGGCTTGGTTTGAGTGCTTTTGTTATCGTGATTGATTTGTTTACGAAACATGTGGTACAGCAGTCTCTTCAGTATGGCGAACATTTAACTGTCACCAGTTTTTTTGATTGGGTGCGTTACCACAATGAAGGCGCGGCTTTTAGTTTTTTAGCCACTGCAGGAGGTTGGCAAAAATACTTTTTTACCGGCATTGCCCTGTTTTCTTCCGTAGTTATCATTTATTTATTATATAAAAATGCTGCTAAAAATAGCGACGGACAGAAACTTTTTTGTCTAGGTTTAGCACTAGTATTAGGTGGTGCGCTGGGCAATTTGTATGATCGCATCACGCTTGGTTATGTAATCGATTTTTTGTACTTTCATTATCAAACTTTTTACTGGCCTGCATTTAATGTGGCAGATAGCGCGATTTGTGTAGGTGTTGCTATTTTATTGTTAGATAGTTTAAAAAAGCCGCAAGTATAATCAACTGCTATTTTAAGTCTTGGCTTACAAGCATCAAGATAGAAGTTAGATAATTTAATATTGTAGTTGCTGAAGACTCTAAACCGACTTAAAGCTAAGGAGTTAGCATGCCAGATTGGAAAAAACTCATCGAGGGTAAAATCGCCTTGGCTTTAAAAGCTAAAGCATCTGGTAATCAACCAAGTAGACCTAGCGAAGTTTTCGTGCGCCTGCCGTGCAAAAACGTGTATCAAACTTTCCTATTTTAGACCTTGGTGTGCGCCCTAACGTCAACACTGCAAACTGTAAGCTGCATGTGTATGGATTGGTTAAAAATGAAATTAATTTAGATTGGATTACTTTTCGTAATTTAACGCAAATCAACGATACCTCAGATTTCCTTTTGTAACGCGCTAGTCATAACTTGATATGGATTGGCAAGGTGTAGCTGCAAGGGAATTATTGATGCACGCAGCGCCACTGCCAGAAGCTAAGTTTGTAACCTTGCATGGTTATGATGGCTACACCACCAACTTGCCACTTGAGGCTTTGTTGGACGACGATGTAATTATTGCGCATAGCGTATGGAGTAAGTCTTTAACGTCAGAACATGGCGGCCCTGCGCGCATTGTAGTGCCTAAGCGCCACGCCTGGAAAGGTGCTAAATGGTTAAAGTCGATTGAGTTGCATGAGTTTGATCGCCCTGGCTTTTGGGAAGTACAGGCTTACCACAACGATGCTTTTCCGTTTGAAGAGCAGCGTTTCTCTGAAGAGGATTAAGTCAGATTTAAGCGTACATGTTCGTCAATATTTAGATTTAATCTTTTTAGTGCTTTCAACGATTGTTAAGACAATAGCACCCGCTAAAATCCCAACTAAGACATTGATTAACATTGGAAGAAATTTGGCTAACATACTACCAACTACAGGTAATTTTTGAGTAACTTCGGTGACATACTCAATATTGTGACCTAAAAAATCTATACCATGTGCCAATATGCCACCACCGACCATAAACATGGCTACGGTGCCGATAATTGATAGTGCTCGCATCAAAAAAGGCGTAGTAGCTAGTAATTTCATGCCTACATACCGCTGTAATTGCCTAAGAAAACTTTCCCCAGTTTTTTGCATATAATGCAAACCTGCATCATCTAATTTAACGATTCCCGCTACAACTCCGTATACGCCAATGGTCATCATCACAGCTATCCCACTAACTACTATGATTTGCTGTATAAATGTAGCGTTTGCTACGCTGCCTAATGCAATGACAATAATTTCTGCAGATAAAATAAAGTCGGTACGAACTGCGCCATGGATTTTATCTTTCTCAAAAGCCACCATATCTACTTCTGGGCTATTGACGACTTCAAACAATTCTTTTTCTTGTGTTTTATCTTTTTTTGCTGAATGTAGAAGATGATGGGCGAGCTTCTCGAAACCCTCAAAACATAAATAAGCGCCACCTACCATCAGCAATGGAATAATTGCCCAGTTAGCAAAACAACTGATAATTAAAGCGGATGGTACTAAAATAAGTTTGTTTTTGAATGAGCCTTTTGCTACTGCCCACACTACGAGTAATTCACGTTCTGCTCTAACCCCATGCGTTTGCTGCGCGTTTAGTGCGAGGTCGTCGCCTAATACACCTGCCGTTTTAGTTGCAGCTACTTTAGTCATAGCGGCGACATCGTGTAATATAGTTGCGATATCATCAAATAGTGCAAAAAAACTGCTGGCCATGCTTAAGCCCTTAGTATTAGCTTTAGGATTTAGAAAAAAATAGTGAAAATTTGGAACTAGCTAACCAATCAAATATCTCAGAAATAGTATAAATGAATTGTTCAATACTCAATGTGAGTATTCTCCCAATAATGAGGAGCTGTAAATAGCATGTCGTTACCAGATTCAACCATTTTAGGTTTTACCGCATTGGAATTAGCCCGTGCACAGTTTGGCTTCACTATCGCATTTCATATCATATTTCCAAGCATTAGTATCGGTCTTGCGAGTTATCTTGCCGTTTTAGAAGGCTTTTGGCTAAAAACTCATCAGCAAGTTTACAAAGATTTATATCATTTTTGGCTGAAAGTTTTTGGTGTCACTTTTGGTATGGGCGTGGTATCAGGGCTGGTGATGTCATATGAGTTTGGTACCAACTGGGGAGGCTTTTCAACCTTTGCTGGCGGTATTACTGGTCCGTTACTCGCTTATGAAGTGCTCACAGCATTCTTTTTAGAGGCAGGCTTTTTAGGGGTGATGATGTTTGGTTGGAACCGTGTTGGGCCGGGCTTACATTTCTTTGCCACAGTTATGGTAGCCATCGGTACGCTCATTTCAATGACTTGGATTCTAGCCTCCAATAGCTGGATGCAAACGCCTCAGGGTTATACTTTGGTCAATCGCATATTAGTGCCCACAGATTGGTTTGCGATTATTTTTAATCCGTCTTTTCCATATCGATTAATGCATATGGGAACAGCAGCATTTTTAGCGACGGCCCTATTCGTTGGTGCTTCAGCAGCTTGGCAGTTGTTACGAAAAAGAGATAGTTCGGCAACTCGCACTATGCTCTCTATGTCGATGTGGATGGTATTATTGGTTGCACCTCTACAAATTATGCTGGGTGATATGCATGGACTAAATACACTAGAACATCAACCAGCTAAAGTTGCGGCAATGGAAGGGCACTGGGAGAATAGTGAGGCAGGTGCTGGCATGCCACTGGTGTTATTTGGCTTGCCAGATATGAAAACTGAAAGAAATCGATACGCGCTTGAAATCCCACATATTTCCAGTTTGATTCTGACCCATAGTTGGAACGGTCAAATTAAGGGTTTAAAAGATTTTGCACCCGAAGATAGACCCAATGCCACTATTATCTTTTGGACATTTCGAGTGATGGTCGGTTTAGGCATGGCGATGTTAGGATTGGGCTTGTGGAGTGGTATATTACGTCTTAATAAAAATATGTACCACTCACACCTATTTTTATATGCGGCTACTTTAATGGGGCCAGCAGGTTTAGTTGCTATTTTGGCGGGCTGGATGACGACTGAAATTGGACGTCAACCTTGGGTGGTTTATGGTGTGATGCGTACGACAGATGCGGTTTCTCATCATAATGTCACTACACTTGCTATTTCTCTAGCGTTATTTATAGTCGTTTATTTGTTCGTGTTTGGAGCTGGCGTGGGGTATGTGTTGCGCTTGGTATGCAAAGGTCCAGTTGTGCATGAAGGTGATTTTCCCATTGATGGTGGACCTGGACATGATAAGCAACCCATGCGTCCGATGTCGTTAGCCGCCATGACTGGAATAGACAGTGAAGGTAACTAGGCTATGCATTTAGACGTATCCTTCGTTTGGGCAGTGATTATATTTTTTGGTGTGATGATGTACGTCATCATGGACGGCTTTGATTTGGGCATTGGCATGCTCTATCTGTTGGTGCCAGAGCGTGAACACCGCGACGTGATGATGAATACGGTCGCGCCAGTGTGGGATGGCAATGAAACTTGGCTGGTATTGGGTGGTGCGGGTTTGTTTGCGGCATTCCCACTAGCGTATTCTGTGATTCTTAGCGCGATGTATCTGCCATTAATTTTTATGTTATTAGGCTTAATTTTCCGTGGTGTGGCTTTTGAGTTTAGGTTTAAGGCCCGTGACCACGAACGGCATATATGGGATAAAGCTTTCATTGGTGGTTCAGTCGTAGCTGCTTTTTTTCAAGGCGTAACATTAGGTGCTTATATTGATGG
The DNA here is from genome assembly GCA_043788445.1 of Methylophilaceae bacterium. Lineage (GTDB taxonomy): Bacteria > Pseudomonadota > Gammaproteobacteria > Burkholderiales > Methylophilaceae > JACMMS01. The sequence continues at coordinate 31,958 of JAYVTW010000079.1, read as the reverse complement.
CATCAAAATGACAGGACATACTTTTACTGGGGGTGCATTTGATTGGTTTGCGCCATTTCCTTTGTTTACCGGTTTGGGTGTAGTAGTGGCTTACACACTGCTTGGTTGTTGCTGGTTAATTTGGAAAACAGAAGGAGCATTACAGAAACGCATGCTTCAATTGGGACTGCCGCTAGTATGGATTATTCTAATAGTAATTGGCATTATTAGTATTTGGACACCACTGACCCATACTGCAATTGCTATACGTTGGTTTACGTTACCAAATTTGTTTTGGTTCTCGCCAGTGCCATTATTGGTTATATCGACAATTTTTCTGTTTATTAGGTCATTAAAAAAAATCAAAATTCATGAGGATATTAGCCACACAAGCATAAATGATTTAGCCCCATTTATTTATGCATTATGTCTTATATTTTTAGGTTATATAGGCTTGGGGATTAGTTTGTGGCCACATATCATTCCTCCGTCTATTACGATTTGGGAAGCCGCCGGGCCACGTGAAAGCCAAGTATTTATTTTGTGGGGTACATTAGCAATTATACCAATGATATTAGCCTACACCAGCTATGCATATTATGTGTTCCGTGGCAAAGTGCGTGCCGAAGATGGCTATCACTAAGCTTATGAAACAATCCGCCAAACTCTGGTTTAGCCGCGTCGGCTGGTTAATGCTATTATGGCTGTCAAGTGTGTTGGCGCTGGGACTTGTAGCATACTTACTTCGGTTATTTATGCAGTTGATTGGTTTAAAGTGAATATTGCTACGCTTGAATAATCCACACATTTGCACTACAAAGTTGCTCATGTTTTTGCGTAGCCTCCAGCAAGTAATGCGTAAAATAAGCTTATTGGCGTTTATCTTTGCACAGCTCGAGCCTACCGTTTCTTATGCTTTAGCGTCACACAGCAATCCTAATTTTTTTCAGGAAATTTGTTCTGCTGATAACGCAAAAAAGATAGTTGTATTGCAAATATTGACTACCAAGGGCATTTAATTAACTACTGCTATAACTATCAAGCAACAGGAGAGTGAGTCCGCACCTATATCAAGTAAGATGGATATGCATTTTGAACATTGTCCATTTTGTACCAGTCACATTGATGGTACTATACCATTAAATCTAAGTAATATTTCGTATGTTGCAGAGCTTAATGCTTATCAACTTACGTCAGTTTACGATTCACTACTCATCACGCGCGTTTACCAACGTGCAAGTCCCTCTCAAGCCCCGCCTGTATTTTCTATTTACTAGTTTTAACATTCAATTTTAATGTCACTAGCTTTTGCTATTGGTCAAAAAACATTTTGTGAGTTTTACTCGATTATGATTTGGGTCAGTAGCTCTATAGTAAATACGAAGGATTTAGAAATGCAATTTAATTTGTATATAGCTTTTATCGTTGCGGTTACATTTTTTTCGCTTAATCCAGCTGCAAATGCGAGTTGCGGCGGAGCTTTCTGTAGTTTAAATACCGATTCGGGCGTTCAAGGTTCTTGGCTAAAGCCAGGGTTTCGCTTAGATATACATACTGAATTTATTGATTTAGATCAATTGCGCCATGGAACTGAAAATGTGGCTCCAGCTGGTAAGGTGGGCGAACATGATGAAATGCGTACTTTAAATCGTAATATCGTCAGCACTTTAAATCGTAATATCGTCAGCACTTTAGATTGGAATATTAATCAAGATTGGGGGTTAACTTTGTACGTACCGTTTGTTAATCGTGCACATCAACATGTGTTTAATGCGGTTGACGTCTTGGGGGTACAGAACCTAAAGTTGAAAATGGGATTTTTCTGGTTTGTCTGATATAAAAGCGTTGGCTAGGTATAACGTTTTTAGCGATGGTGTCAGTAATGCAGGTATCCGTTTCGGGCTTAAACTACCGACAGGTAGCATCAATAAGCATAATCTTGAAGAAGATGCAGAGCGTACACTACAACCTAGTACCGGCAGCACCGATATGCTATGGGAGTTTATTACAATCAACATCACGGTATATTTAGCTGGTTTGTGCAAGGCATGTGGCAAAAAGTGGTACATGAGCGTGATGACTACAAGCCTGGAACTAAACTTGGCTTAGATACTGTTATAAGTTATCAGGCGACACCAGACCTCAGTTTATTACTACAACTTAATCTACAACATAAAGACAAACACTCTGGTGCAAATGCAGACCCGGCAGACTCTGGTGGCCATTCAGTCAACTTAAGCCCAGGTTTTAGCTATCGACTTGCAATCGGTGCACAAATCTACGGCTTTATTCAAAAACCTATTTATCAATATGTGAATGGTGCACAACTTAGCGCCAATTGGTCAGTTGTATTTGGGTTGAGTTCGCAATTTTAAGATAGTTCTGCTTATATTGGATTTGTGTCACATTATGACGATACCATGTGAAACGGCATAATTACTAAATGGCATTATGTTAATTGGTTTTATCTTAATGATCGTCTTCACATTGCAGTAAACCAAGCTTAAAGCAACAGTCAAGGCTTCAAACTGTAAACATAGCATTAGTAACAAAACTACTATAATTTTGTAAAATATTTTCAAGTTATAATAATAGATCAGAAATATTTTGTCGCGCATTTTAACAATTGTGGTGTTACATTAAGAAGTGATTAAATTATTATCCCTATATAAACTCATCATTTTAATGATGAGTATTTTAAGTGCCAACATAATCAGGGCAGCACTTAGTACTTTTTTGCAACTATTGGCACTTTTCTTTTATGTCAATGCGGTGGCTGAGACTAAGCTTGCGTCAGAACCTAGCTGTCTGATTGTTAGAGTTCCAATGAAGGTGCCGCCGCTTGTTAGTTTTACTGAAACCAGTTTTGCTGATAGCGCTTCGGATTTAGCCATTTTAATAGGTGAGGTAAAGCATCGCGTTACTTTTAGCTTACCTGTTGACGATAAGCGCAAAGAATCAAGTTGTCATTTTCAAACTTTAGCTATTAGCCAAGGTGTAAACGATAAAGAGCAATGGGGCTGGCATTTAGCATGGGCCGATAATCAAGCGATTTATTACGCACGTATGGATGGTGTAGCATGGGTATCTAGCGTACCAAGAAAGATTAAAGTAAACGATGCGCGAGATTTACACTTTGAACAGCAGTTAAATTTACTATCATTGAGCTGGAAGACTTCAGATGGTGGTTATCAGCAAATAGTGTCTGAAGATGAGGGGCGAAGTTGGATGGATATATCGCAACATTGAAAACTTAGCTGTTAGCCCCATATAAAATTTAAGATTAACAAGATGGAGGCTAGCATGCGCTTCGACAAACTTACGACTAAATTTCAACAAGCTTTATCTGATGCGCAAAGTATTGCAGTGGGCCTAGATAACGCCAACATAGAGCCACAGCATCTATTAAGCGCCCTACTTAACCAAGAAGATGGAAGCACGGCATCGTTATTGGCACACGCTGGCACTAATCTCGCGCCACTAAAAACATCGTTACAAAGCACTTTACACAATCTACCTAAAGTATCTTCTAGCGAGGGGGAAGTGTCTATTTCTCGTGATTTGAATAATTTACTTAATATCACCGATAAACTGGCGCAAAAGCGAAACGATAGTTATATCGCTAGTGAATTATTTTTATTAGCTTTAGCTGATGACAAAGGCGTTTGCGGAAAATTACTCAAAGCTAATGGCCTCACTAAAGCTGCCTTAGAAATGGCGATTACGCAAGTAAGGGGTGGCGAGCAAGTCAATTCACAAGAGGGCGAAGCTAACCGCGAATCGCTTAAAAAATATACAGTCGACTTAACTGAGTTTGCACGTATGGGTAAGTTAGACCCTGTGATAGGCCGCGATGATGAAATCCGCCGTGCGATTCAAGTATTGCAGCGCCGCACAAAAAATAATCCCGTGTTAATTGGTGAGCCTGGTGTGGGTAAAACCGCAATTGTTGAAGGTTTGGCGCAACGTATTGTCAATGGCGAAGTGCCGGAATCGCTTAAAAACAAAAAAGTGCTTTCACTAGATATGGCGTCATTGCTTGCGGGTGCCAAATATCGTGGTGATTTTGAAGAGCGTTTAAAGTCTGTATTAAAAGAGTTATCGCAAGACGATGGTCAAACAATTTTATTTATTGATGAAATACATACCATGGTGGGTGCAGGTAAAACAGAAGGTGCAATGGATGCCGGAAATATGCTTAAACCTGCTTTGGCGCGTGGTGAGTTACATTGTGTAGGCGCTACTACTTTGGATGAATATCGTAAATATATTGAAAAAGATGCTGCGCTAGAACGCCGTTTTCAAAAAGTATTGGTGAATGAGCCTACAGTAGAAGCAACCATTGCCATATTGCGCGGCTTACAAGAAAAATACGAACTACATCATGGCGTAGAAATTACCGACCCCGCGATTGTTGCAGCGGCAGAGCTATCACATCGCTACATTACCGATCGCTTTTTACCCGACAAAGCGATTGACCTCATTGATGAAGCGGCTAGCCGTATCAAAATGGAAATTGATAGCAAGCCAGAGGTAATGGATAAACTAGACCGCAGGTTGATTCAGCTCAAGATTGAACGTGAAGCTGTGCGCCGTGAAAAAGATGAAGGCAGTAGAAAACGCTTTGACTTGATAGAAGAAGAGATCGAGAAGTTGGCGAAAGAATATGCCGATTTAGAAGAGATTTGGAAATCTGAAAAAGCCCAAGTACAAGGTGCAGCACACATTAAAGAAACCATAGAACAAGTTAAATTTGAGATGGAAGAAGCTACGCGCTCTGGTAACTGGCAACAGGTATCAGAATTGCAATATGGCAAACTACCGGAATTAGAAGCTCAATTAAAACATGCGGCTAATTCTGAAGAAAATGTTGCTAAAACCAAACATAAAATGTTGCGTACGGAAGTAGGTGCTGACGAAATTGCTGAAGTGGTTAGCCGAGCGACTGGCATTCCTGTTTCAAAAATGATGCAAGGTGAGCGTGAAAAACTACTGCATATGGAGGATAAATTGCACGAGCGTGTCATTGGCCAAGATGAGGCAGTGCGCTTGGTTTCAGATGCAATACGCCGTTCTCGATCTGGCTTATCTGACCCTAATCGCCCCTACGGCAGTTTTTTATTCCTCGGCCCTACTGGTGTTGGAAAAACTGAATTATGTAAAGCATTGGCGGGATTTTTGTTCGATTCAGAAGACCATTTAATTCGCATTGACATGAGTGAGTATATGGAAAAACATTCAGTATCTCGCATGATTGGTGCGCCACCAGGCTATGTAGGCTATGAAGAAGGTGGCGCATTAACAGAAGCTGTGCGCCGTAAACCTTACAGTGTGATTTTACTGGATGAAATTGAAAAAGCGCATCCAGATGTATTTAACGTACTATTGCAAGTGTTAGATGATGGTCGTCTTACCGATGGTCAGGGACGTACGGTAGATTTTAAAAACACGGTAATTATCATGACTTCTAATCTTGGTAGCCAAATGATACAAAGCATGAGTGGTGATGATTACCAAGTTGTAAAACTTGCGGTGATGGGTGAAGTGAAGGCCAATTTCCGTCCAGAGTTTGTCAATCGTATTGATGAGGTTGTAGTATTTCATGCGCTTGGAGACAGTCATATTAAATCGATTGCATCTATACAGTTGCGTTATTTATCTGAGCGTTTAGGCGCTATGGATATGTGTTTAGAGGTAACAGATGCGGCATTAAGTGAAATTGCTAATGCGGGCTTTGACCCAGTATACGGAGCGCGCCCACTTAAACGTGCCATTCAAAGCGAAATCGAAAATCCATTAGCACGAGAAATTTTAAGTGGGAATTTTGTGGCAAAAGATACAGTCACAGTCGATTACAAAGCCAATAAAATGGTTTTTGGTAAGAAGTAATTCTAGGTAATTGGTTAATTTGAAAAAGAACGCTGTAAGAACTATGGCTATCAAACTATTCATTATGGTAGTCATGCGTTCTATTAACCATTTTGCGCATTTTGACGCGACATAACTAAAAGTAGAGATTTAGCGGCCTCTTTATATGCTGTTGCTTCTTCATAAAGTGACGCAAGAGCCCAAAAAATGTTGGATACCGTTTAGATCAGTTCAACAGATTTGCCATGTTGTGTATTGTCAGCCGTCACATTAAAAAAGCTTTATTTAGGGAGGTATTAGTAGGTCAACAAAACTTAGCTATTAATCGTTATATCAATAGGTTTCCAAAAAATAAACGCTGGATAGTGAATTTGGTTGAGACGATTTCAGATTGGTATCAGGTTAATTCCAGATAAGTGCTCTCTATTATTTATTACGGCAGAATCAAACTTTAAGATAAATGCTAAGTCAAATTCTTATGGATAAGCTTTAAAGCAGCTAATGCCAGTCAAAGCAGAGTGTTTTATGTAACCAAAATATTAAGCGCGATGTGGGCTATTTACTTTGGTTGTTATCTTATTGTCGTGGCGATGTTACTTTGGTAATTGCTGCGTATAACTTGGGCGAGGGTGAGGTAGACCGCTACAAAGTTATTTCCCCTTATAAAGAAACCCAAAGATTATGTGTATAAAGTGATGTATTTACACCAAATAAAAAGACATCCATTTAATGTAACGATTACATGCTCATCGCCATTAATTAAAAAGGCAATGACTATTCGAGAGTGAGAACGTCATGAAAACGAGTATTGCAGGTATTTTGACTATTGGTGTTATGTTGTTGATGGCAGGGTGTGCAACTAATGGCAGTCAAGCCAATATTGAGCGTATTACCCCTGAGCAATTAGCTAAAATACTGCCGCAGCCAGTTGCTAATTTGAGTTTTGATGAAATAGTAACGCTGTCACAAGAAGGCGTTAATGCTAATGAAATTATTAAGAAAATTAACGCTAGTCATTCAAGCTATGAATTAATGCCCACACAAACCTTGGCGTTAAGCAAAAAAGGTGTGGATGCAAAAGTATTAGATTACATTCACACCAGTAATGAAGCGGCCAAGCAGAATGCAATTGCCGATGAGATAAATAAGCGTGAAAAAGCTAAGGTAGAAGCGCAACAAGAACTTCGCCGTCAGCAAGAGTTAGAGCGTCGTACTTATAATAGATTTTATGATCCGTTTTGGCAGGGATATGGGTTTTATCCATATGACTTTGGTCCTTATGGATATGCACCTTATGGGTTTGGCTATTCGCTTTATTGGCGTGGAGGTCGCCACAACCGTAGATAACGAGTTGCCTATAACCACCTACTTCAATCCATTTTAGCGGCATAGTAGTTTCACCCAATAAATCACATTTTGCTTGTAGTTGGTACTGAGATAACTCAGGTAAAACATAACTTGCCCATTACTACTTTAGGGATTGGCTCAATGGCAGTGTAAAGGATACTCGCTACTCAAATTTTCTCTGATAATTTAATAGCTATAATTTAGCGCATTTCAATCACATTCGCCTAAAGCAAGATTCAGTATTTTTGAGGTTATAATTCTCTCTAATTTTAGTAAGTATCTATACAAACTTGGTAAGCAAAATGCATCAATTCAAGCATCAACTTATTTACAATACCCATGGACGAAGACTCTATGATATTACGCCAGATACTACCCAATGGGTTGCCAGTCAATCTATCGCAACAGGACTACTTACGCTTTTTATTCAGCACACTTCAGCCAGTCTGCTGATCAATGAAAATTACGATTCTGATGTATTAGTGGACATGGAGGCTTTCTTTAATCGTTTAGTTCCTGATGGTGATGCGCTATTTATTCATACTGTGGAGGGCCCAGATGATATGCCTGCTCATGTTCGTAGTGCTTTAACGCAAACCAGTCTTTCTATTCCCGTGGATAACGGTAAAGTTGCACTTGGGCAGTGGCAGGGTATTTTCTTGTTTGAGCATCGACAAGTGAAAAGTAAGCGTAATATATTGCTTCATTTGATAGGCGAATAGAAAATCTTTGGTTATCCATCGGGGAGTGCCCGCCCAATAAATGTGCATTAACTTTTGATTTATCAATACTATTTCCCACAATCAGTTTTAAAAAATGCGCGTATTGAAAAGGAAAGTTACTATTCTGTTTATTAGAAAATATGGCTGATGTGTTGCTAAGCAGCTTATTTATTATCGAAAAAGCATTTATAAATCTAATACAGTGGCAGGAATGAAACTGCCATAACATCAAATTACACATGTTGTTCAGTATCATAATTCAATGAGTCTATGAATGTATTATTAGGCAATTCGTCATGGTTACAAGAAAAATCCACATGAATTTGAAGCCTATGTACAAGGTGAAAATATTAAGACTACTTTTGTAAGAAAGGTTTGGACATAGCATGGTGTAAATATTGCTTGTCTCTAAGAATGTATGATGGTGGTAGACTACTTTAACATGCATGGTTAATATTTAAAGATGTAGAAATAAATGAAATTTTGGTTACAAAAGTACTTTAAGGAGATTTACATGAATATATTATTACGTATGCTGTTAGGTGCATCAATTACAACTATATTATTAGTGGGTTGTGCAGAAAAAAATGAAACTGATAAAGCAGCAGAAGCCGCAGGTGCCGCCGTAACTGAAATAGCAAAAAGTACTATGGATGCCGCTAAAAAAGCAGCCGAGAAAACTGAAGAAGTAACAAAAGCCGCGGCTGATGCAACTGTAAAAGCAGCAACGGAAGCTAAAGTAAAAGCGGTTGAAGCGAAAGATAAGGCCGTAGATGTAGTCGATGCAGCAAAAAAAGAAGCAGCTAAATAACTTTAGTCAAAACCTAATTATATTAGATTGCTTGTAAGTAAATGCGCATGTGAAACCATGCGTTTTTTTATTGCCCAAACTATTCGTTTATCTGATGATACTCCAACTCATTGGATCAAACGGTTTACTCTGTTTGCGTAATTCGTAGTACAAGCCATTTACCAAGTTCCCACCACTATTGCCAACTAAAGCGATTGCATCGCCGGCACTCACCTCATCGCCGACCTTACGCAAGACAGCTTGGTTGTTGCCATACAAGCTCATATAGCCATTGCCGTGGTTAACAATAATTAAGTTACCAAAGCCGCGCATCCAGTCGGCAAATACTACACGACCACTCGCAACTGATTTAACTTCGCTACCTTCAGCCGATTTAATAAATAAGCCTTTCCACGAAATACCAGTGTCTTCGCGGCTTGCACCAAAGTGATTCATTATTTCACCGCGTACGGGCAGGTTGAGTTTGCCTTTAAGCGCTGCAAAATCTAAACCGTTGAACTCGTTACTTGGTAATGCAGTGTTACTTGCCACAGCGGTTTTATTTTGTGAGTTACTGTCTATGTTGTCGTCGTCAGTATTAGGTTTATGGGGACTCTTGGCGGTCTTATTTTTATTTAATTTATTTTTGTTGACGGACATTTTAAGGGTTATTCTGGCTAAACGTTCCACCAATTGCGATAGGTTTTTCTCATCACGCGTGAGTTTGGTTATTTCATTACGTTGTGACGCAATTTGTTTTGAAAGTGAGTTAACGACTTTAGATTTGGCTTGCTTCTGTGCTTGTAATTTTAAGCGTGCTAATTCCTGACGTTTTTTAAGCTCAAGCACTTGATTTAATGCTGCAGTGGTTTGGTCATTAAGTTTGGCGACTTGATTCAAGTTACCTTGCATTTGTAAGATTAATTTGGCACGCGCTTTTGCTACATATGAAAAGTAATACAAATCACGCGCAATTTTGCTTGGATCCTGATTTTGTAACAGTATCTCCGTGTAACTTGGCTTGCCGTGCAAGTACTGGTCGTAAAGCTGCGCGCTTAGTAGCTTTTGTTGTTGTTCTAAGGTGTTGTTGAGAGAGAACGATTGAAGTTTAAGCTGGGCTAATGTACTTTTCTTTTCTTTTTGCTGATTGCTGATTTCATACATGCTTTTATTGGCTTCACTAATCGCTTGTTCGCTTTGTTGTAGTGCATCGGCAGCATCTTTATGAGCTGCTTGTGAGTGATCAAGCTCTTTCTTAAGTACATCAATCCGCTGATGTAAATTGTTAAGTGAGTCTTTAGCGGTATCGACTTCTTTTGCTGCAAAAGCAGGTAAGATTTGAAGCGAGAGTACACATAGCAAGCATATGCCAAGCATGCTGCTAACAAAATCTATCAATACTAGCCTGTAAATCAAACGCTTAAACATCAAATGTAATTAAGCTTTTTCCGGTCATTTCCGCAGGTTGACTAATGCCCATCATGTGCAGTAAAGTCGGGGCGATATTCGATAATGCACCTTCATTACTTAGTGTGGCTTTGCGGCCTACATAGATTAAGGGAACTTTATTCACAGTGTGCTGTGTATGCGGTTGGTGATGCTCGTTATCTAGCATTACTTCGGCGTTGCCGTGATCAGCTGTAATAATCATTTCACCACCGATGCTTTGCATAGCTTCTACAACCCGACCAATACAACTATCGAGCGTTTCAATTGCTTTAATCGTAGCCTGTAAATTGCCAGTGTGCCCAACCATATCCCCATTAGCATAATTACAAATAATTGCATTGTATTTTTTACTTAAAATCGACTCTACCAGTCGGTCAGTCAATTCAAATGCACTCATTTCTGGTTGCAAATCATACGTTGCTACATGTGGCGAAGGTACCAATATGCGGTCCTCTCCAGTGAATATAGTCTCGTCACCACCATTAAAGAAAAACGTTACATGCGGATATTTTTCGGTTTCGGCAATACGTAATTGGGTTAAACCTAATGACGATAAATGCTCTCCAAACGTGTTACAGACTTCATGTGGAGGAAAAATCGCAGTGGTTTTTGTTTCTTTTTGGTCATACATCGTTAGCGTAAAGTAGCCACTGAGTTTGGGAACGTGACGACGATGAAAGCCATCAAAATGGTCGGCTAAAATCGCATGCGTCAATTGTCGTGCACGATCAGACCGAAAGTTCATATAGACAACTAGGTCACCATTGTCCAGATGGATAGGTGCTTCACCCGGTCTGCGTATCGCGGTACATTTTACAAACTCATCATTTTCTCCCCGTGCGTAGGCTGCATAGAGGGCTTCAGAGGCGCTCGCAGCAGTAAATTCGCCCATAGCTTCAGTAATTAATGCATAAGCAGCTTCTACACGTGGCCAGCGTTTATCGCGGTCCATACTATAAAATCGCCCACTCACTGAGATGATTTTTCCTACGCCCAATTTTTCACATTCATTTTCAAGTGCGGTAATGTAAGGTTGTGCGCTTATAGGCGGCGTATCTCGACCATCTAAAAATGCATGAATATAAACTTTGCTTAGACCTTGCTGTGCTGCCATTTTCACCATCGCGTGAATATGCTCTTGGTGGCTATGCACACCGCCATCTGATAACAGACCTAAAATATGCAGGGCTTTGTCTGTTGCTTTTAAGTTCTGCAAGGCCGCAACTAATTGAGGGTGCTTAAAAAATTCACCATTTGCAATGCTATTATTAATACGTTCAAACTCTTGAAAAACTACACGTCCAGCCCCAATATTTAAATGACCAACCTCAGAGTTTCCCATTTGGCCATCAGGTAAGCCTACATAATGCTCCGATGCGTTAATCAGCGTATGTGGTTGTGTGCGCCATAATTGATCCCAATTGGGTTTGTGCGCTAGAGCAACGGCATTGTCAGCGGTCTCTTCGCGATAGCCAAAACCATCGAGTATGAGCAAAATAACAGAAGTTGTATTCATAATTTAGCAGTCCAGCGTAAATGATAAAGATATTAAATCCATTATAATGAATGTAGTGGTCTTAAGTAATAGAATTAACAGAGTTTGCTAAAGGAAATTAGATGGAATTTTTTAAACATAATGTGATGTTAATCGGTTTAGCTCTAGGTTCTGGTGCTATGTTGCTATGGCCTATGTTTAATCGTGGCGGAAGTAGTGGCGCGGCTAACCTGACACCAAATGAAGCGGTTTTATTGATGAATCGCGCAAATGTATTAATTTTGGATGTGCGAGATGAGGCTGAGTTTACTATCGGTCACATTACAGGCGCAAAACATATCCCCTTAGCTGATTTAGACAGCCGCTTAAAGGAAATCCAAAAATATAAAGATAAACCAGTTATTGTGAACTGCCAGTCCGGTATGCGCTCTGCTAAAGCTTGTAACACATTGCGTAAGCTTGAGTTTAAACAATTGCATAATTTGCAAGGGGGCTTAAATGCCTGGACACAGGCTAATTTACCATTGGTTAAAGCATAAATGATTTTAGAGAGTAATCAAAAAAATACTATGGCAAATATCGTAATGTATAGCACGGACGTATGCCCATTTTGCATTAATGCGGAGCGCTTGTTGTTGAGTAAAGGGGTGGCTAACATTAACAAAATCCGTGTTGACTTAGAGCCCGAGCAACGGAAATTAATGATGGAAAAAACTGGGCGTCGCACTGTGCCACAGATTTATATCGGTGATCAACATATTGGTGGTTTTGAAGAGTTACGCGCTCTAGATATGGCAGGCAAGTTGGATCCACTACTGGTTTAATCTAGTCCTTAAAGAAGAAGCTTTCATTTAAAAAAACATCTTTTGAAGTTAGAATGGTAAGTTATAGTTTTTATATTATATTTATTTTGAATTAATCCCCAACTTTAAGCGTATTCGCGCACATTTTAGGAAGCAACATGGCAAAAGAAGATGAAGTGCAAGCAACAAACAGCCCAGCAGAACAACCAGCTTTTAGTATTGAAAAACTTTATATTAAAGATGCTTCAGTAGAAATACCAAATGCACCACAAATCTTTACAGAGCGAGAAGCTCCACAAGTGAGTATCGAGCTTGCTAATGCCACACAAACTCTAGGTGAAGGCATCCATGAAGTGGCTATTAAAGTGACAGTGACTGCAAAAATTGGTGATAAAACAGCATTTTTGGTAGAAGTTTCACAAGCAGGTATTTTTGCCGTACGTAATGTACCAGAAGAAAACATGGAAATGATTATTGCCATCACTTGCCCCAATATCTTATTTCCCTATGCGCGCGAGGCGGTATCTGATTTAGTGGTTCGTGCTGGTTTTGCGCCAGTATTGCTTAACCCTATCAATTTTGAAGCGTTGTATATGCAACAAAAAGAACAAGACAGTGCAAAGTTAAATTAATAGCTAAACTAATAGCTAAATAAGCTTTCACTTGGTTTAAATTCAATATGACGCCTAGATCCATAAAAAAAGGCAAAGTGATTTACGGGTTAGCTTTTATTTTTTTTACTGGTTTTTTGGCGCCAGTTGTTATAAAACCTTCACAAGCTTTAGAGTATCGTTCAGTCGCGATTGCTAAAGCGGTAATGCTGGATGCCCCCTCAGCTAATGCCAATAAACTATATATCGTGAGCCTTGGCTTCCCAGTTGAAGTCATTGTTAATCTGGGTGATTGGCTTAAGGTACGCGATAATCAAGGCGGCCTAAATTGGTTAGAGGCTAGGGTGCTGTCGACTAAACATACCATTTTAGTCACTAGCAATCATGCAGAAATCAAGCAATCAGCAGATGTTGATTCGGCCTTATTAGCTATCGTTGACAAAGATGTCGTGCTAGATTTACTGGAAGCCAATACTAAAAACGGCTGGCTAAAAGTACATCATCGTGATGGCATTACAGGATATATTTTAATTACTAGTGTCTGGGGAGCTAATTAATGAGTGAACCAGTCAGCAAACAAAATGGTGAAAACTAGTTGTCTAGATTATTAAGTTCTAAAATTGCTGTGTTGGGTGCCGGTGCTTGGGGTACAGCGCTGGCTATGCAAATCAGCTTACAACATCCTGTGTCATTGTGGGCGCGTAATGCGGGTCATGTATCGGGCATGCGCAAGGCGCGTGCTAACCCTATGTATCTTGGCGATTTTCCATTTAATGATAATTTACAAGTAGAAGACGATTTGTCTACAGCAATAAAAGGGGCTAGCTTGATTTTATCGGTGGTACCTACCGCAGGTTTTCGCCAAATGTTAAAAGATATCAAAGCACTAAATAGTGAATTACCTGTGGTTTGGGCGCACAAAGGCTTGGAGCCAGTTACCGCCAAACTGCCACATGAGGTAGCGTTGGAGGAGTTAGGTCCGCATCAATGCTGGGGCTCGTTATCAGGACCCAGTTTTGCGGCAGAACTAGTGCGTGGCCTGCCCACAGCCATAACTTTAGCTGCTAATGAGGAAGCATTTGCAATCAAAGCGGCTGCATTTATTCATGCAGGGAATTTACGCGTTTATACCAGCACCGATGTGATTGGCGTATCTGTAGGAGGTGCGTTGAAAAACGTCATGGCCATTGCCGCAGGTATTTCTGATGGTATGGGGTTTGGAAATAATGCACGTGCCGCTTTAATTACGCGTGGTTTAGCTGAAATCACCCGTTTTGGCGTGGCGCTGGGGGCAAAAGCCGAAACTTTTATGGGTCTGGGAGGTGCTGGCGATTTAATTTTAACCTGTACTGGACAATACTCGCGCAACCGTGAGGTTGGCTTGCAGCTGGCATCAGGTAAAACGTTGGCAGATATCCTTCATGGCCTAGGTCATGTGGCAGAAGGTGTTAGTACCACACGTGAGGTGATGCGTCGCGCACTACAACTTGGCGTAGATATGCCTATTACCTATGAGGTAGATCAAGCATTGTCACATGGGAAGTCTGCCCGTGATGCGGTGATGGACCTGCTTGGACGTGAACAAAAAGCAGAAGCGTTTTAAATCAAAGTCTTCGTTGTTATTAAAATGTTGGAGTCAAGTTTTGCTTAAATTGCTGTTGTAAATCCTATTTGGCGCCAAGCCTCATACAATAATATTGCTGCAGAGTTAGATAAATTCAGGCTGCGACTCTCTGGCAACATAGGCAATCTTACACAATAATCAGGCGTAAACTCAGCGCGAATTTCCTCAGGTAAGCCTCGAGTTTCCGGGCCAAACACAAAGACATCTTCATCAGCAAAACAAACGTCACTATGACGTGTGCTACCTTTGGTAGTGATGGCGAATAGGCGTTTTCCTGCAAGTGCAGTTTTGCATGCAGCCCAATTTTCATACACTTTTAGCATAGCGAATTCGTGATAATCCAAGCCTGCACGCTTAAGTTGCTTATTTTCCAACGTAAATCCTAATGGCTTTATTAAGTGTAACTGTGTGCCAGTGTTAGCACATAGTCTAATAATATTGCCAGTATTTGGCGGAATTTCTGGTTCAAACAAAACGATGTGAAACATTGGTTTCTAGTGACTTTATCTTTGAATAGGTTTTAATTTAGCAAGAGTTATTACAATTACCCAGCATTCTACATGATTTGTACCCACTTTTTTGTTGGTTTTAGCAAGCTCATGGAGGCTAACACCTTGAGTAATGACGTCATCGTAAAAGCAAATAACTTTATTTAAATATATTCTTAAATAATAAATGATTATAATTTAAGCAGTTGTTCAGTAATTGCTTGATTATCACTTTACGGCGTATAATTTCATATAAATTAATAGCTTAAACATATCATTGATAGTAAGTTCTGTCAGATAAACAAAGCTATAAAAATTATTTGGGAGAACGAGACATGCTAGAAGCAGTGATTGATACACAAGGCTTAAAAAATGGTTTAAAAAGCTGCGCAAACAATGAAATAACACAAAACGTTGCAGTTGACCGTTGGAGTGTAGCGGAAATTGCAGCATTGTTTCAACTACCTTTTAGTGATTTGATTCATCGTGCACAAAATGTTCACCGTGAAAATTTTGATCCTAATGCAGTGCAGATCAGTACATTATTATCAATTAAAACAGGTGGTTGCAGTGAAGATTGCGGCTATTGCCCACAAGCTGCACGTTATCACACTGAGGTGGAAGACGAGCCGCTTATGAAGTTGGAAGACGTGTTAGCAGCTGCAAAAGTTGCTAAAAATAATGGTGCAAGCCGCTTCTGTATGGGGGCTGCATGGCGTGGCCCAAAACAGCGTGATTTAGACCCAGTATTAAAAATGATTGCCGAAGTGAAAGCAATGGGTTTAGAAACCTGCGCAACGCTAGGCATGTTAAAAGAAGGTCAGGCTGAGCAGTTGAGAGATGCCGGGTTAGATTATTACAATCATAATCTAGATACTGCCCCAGAATTTTATGGTGATGTGATTACTACGCGTACTTACCAAGATCGTTTAGATACTTTGGGCCGGGTACGTAATGCTAATATTCATGTATGTAGTGGTGGCATTGTTGGCATGGGCGAATCGCGCAATCAGCGTGCTGGTTTGCTGGCGCAATTAGCTAATATGGAACGCCCACCGGAGAGCGTGCCAATTAACATGCTCACACAAGTGGAGGGTACACCACTTAATGGTACCGAAGAATTAGACCCGATTGAGTTTGTGCGTACTATTGCTGCCGCACGTATTACCATGCCGCAAAGTTTTGTACGATTATCTGCTGGCCGCCAAAGCATGCATGAAGGCATACAAGCCTTGTGTTTTTTAGCTGGAGCAAACTCAATATTTTATGGTGAAAAATTACTCACCACTGGTAACCCAGAAGCGGCGACTGATAAGAAGCTGTTTGCTAAACTTGGTATTCATCCACTTTAGAATTTTTATAAGTGATCACTGAGCTGAAGGCAGAGTTAGAGCAGAGAGCGGCCGATGGTTTAACACGTCGGCGTCGTTTGCTGCAAAGCGCGCAATCTGCAAATGTGTTGGTAGATGACCAGGCGGTATTGTCATTCTGTAGTAATGATTATTTAGGGTTAGCTAATAATTCTGAGCTTAAAGCTGCTATGCAGCAGGGCGTAGAGCTTGCTGGCATAGGCAGTGGCGCATCGCATCTAGTGACAGGCCATCATCAATTTCATGATCTATTAGAACAAGAGCTGGCAGAATTTGTTGGTATGGATGATGCACTATTGTTTTCTTCTGGCTACATGGCAAACATCGGTGTAGTAACGAGCCTTATAAATCGCCATGATGTTATTTTTTCTGATAAATTAAATCATGCTTCACTTAATGATGCCGCTGTACTATCACGTGCAGATTTGCAACGCTTTCCACACAATGATATGTCCAAGCTTGAAAGTATGCTTAAAAATGTTAGTGGAGATATCAACAATAAGCGTAAACTCATCGTGCTAGATGCGGTTTTTAGTATGGATGGTGACATTGCGCCATTAAAAAAAATTGTGGCATTGTGCGACCAATATGATGCATATTGTTTGTTAGATGATGCACATGGGTTTGGTGTATTAGGTAAAAATGGACGAGGTACTTTAAGTCATTTTGCATTAAGTTCGCCACGTATCATTTATATGGCAACATTGGGTAAAGCTGCTGGAGTATCGGGTGCTTTTGTTGCGTCAAACCAAATAATTATTGATTACCTAAAACAAAAAGCGCGTTCATATATCTACACCACTGCATCCCCACCAGCATTAGCTTATACATTGTCCAAAGCCTTGGCAGTTATTAAAAACGGCGATGCACTACGTTTACATTTAAATAAACTGATCACTAAATTAAAGCTATCACTAAACTTAAAAAACTGGCAATTGATGGATTCGCCGTCCGCGATACAACCCTTGTTAGTAGGCAGTAATGAGGCAACAATCCAGTTAAGTGATTATTTGCTATCACTGGATATTTTAGTGCCCGCCATACGGCCGCCTACTGTGCCAGCTGGCACTGCAAGACTTCGAATTTCATTAACTACAGCACATAGTTTTCAGGACATTGAAAAGTTAATAGCGGCAATACATCAGGCTGAACGTAATTTATTATAAGGTCTTACTATGAGTGTGCATGTTGAAATTTTAGGGTCTGGTTCAGCACCAAACTTAGTTTTAATTCACGGCTGGGGCATGAGTAGTGCCGTTTTTTCGCCGCTGATTAAGCCCTTATCTAAAATCTTTACGTTGCATTTAGTTGACTTGCCCGGAATGGGTGCTAGTCGGCCAATCGAGCCATATCACTTACATGCGCTGGCTGATGCTGTTGCAGAAAATATCCCGGGTAAGGCTAATGTTTTAGGATGGTCACTAGGTGGTTTAGTGGCACAACGTATTGCAATTTCTCAGCCAGACCATATTCGACGCATGGTATTAGTGGGTTCTACACCATGTTTTGTTAATAGTTCCACATGGCAACATGGCGTAAACCCTGGTGCATTTGAAGATTTTTCAAGAAAAGTGAATGAAAATTATCAAGCTACAATTTTGCAGTTCTTAACATTGCAATGTATGGGGGCAAGTGATGCTCGAAGTACAGTGCGTCAATTGCGTACCGCGCTTGCAAAAAAACCAGGTCCAACGCAAGCGACTTTGCAACGCGCTTTACAAGTATTATTGGATAGTGATTTAAGAGATGAAGTTGCACATATTAGAAAACCCACTTTATTAATTCATGGTGACCGTGATACTTTAGCCCCGCTGCAAGCTGCACATTGGATGTCGCAGCAATTGCCTGCAGGTTTTTTGCGCGTAATTGCTGGGGCATCGCATGCACCTTTTTTATCTCATCAGGCTCAATTTATAGAAGCACTAACACAGTTTTTAGAGCCAGAGCAGGCATCAATTAGTCGCATTAACTCGCATTAATCTATGAATCAACCCAGTACGAAACAAAATAATAACTCCCTCTCTACGGATATTTATCACATAGATAAAGGCCGTGTACGTGCTTCTTTTGATAAAGCTGCTAAAAGTTACGATGCTACTGCTATATTGCAGAAAACTGTGCGTGAAGAAATGTTAAGCCGCTTAGATTTAGTAAAGATTTCCCCACAAACTATACTGGATATGGGTTGTGGCACTGGTCACGCAAGTTTAGTTCTAGCCAAACACTTCAAAACTGCTCATGTAATATCGCTAGATATTGCCATGGGTATGCTTAAAAAAGCACAGGCGCTTTCACCAATACAAAGCGTAAAAAAACTATTTGGCCTTAGTCGTCAACAATATGTATGTGCCGATATTGAGCAATTACCAATCGCTGATAATAGTATCGGCTTACTTTGGTCAAATTTGGCAATTCAATGGTGTAATGAATTAGATTTGGTATTTATTGAGGCGCAGCGGGTTTTGCAGGCAGAAGGTTTGCTAATGTTCAGCACATTCGGACCTGATACACTCAAAGAACTACGCGCCGCAATTAATAGCAACGGCAGTAATGCAGATAAAGAACACGTTAGTGTCAGTCGCTTTATTGATATGCATGATATTGGTGATGCCTTAGTACGTGCTGGCTTTAGCTCGCCGGTGCTTGATGTAGAACGTTACACTCTCACCTACGATGATGTGATGGGCGTTATGCGTGATTTGAAAGCGATAGGCGCTCATAACGCAACAGATGGTCGTTCACGTGGCTTAAATGGTAAAGGTTTTTTAAAGAACTTAGCGGA
This sequence comes from Methylophilaceae bacterium, assembly GCA_043788445.1. Lineage (GTDB taxonomy): Bacteria > Pseudomonadota > Gammaproteobacteria > Burkholderiales > Methylophilaceae > JACMMS01. The sequence goes on along the minus strand of JAYVTW010000079.1, from coordinate 12,630 downwards.
TAATTACGAAAAATTCAGACAAGGTGATAAAGCGCAAGGCGGCAAGTTGCCCGCCACATTTGAGGTGGTTTATGGACATGCTTGGGTAAACGCGAGCAAAACCACACCTAAAAAAAATGATGGTGTATCACCAATTACTTTCCGCCCTCGTTAATTATCTAACTTATGCACATACAATCTTATTTTATTACTGGTACTGATACCGATGTGGGAAAGACCTATATCGCCTGCAGCCTTGTTAGGCATTTTGTTCAACTTGGCGCGGACGTGCTTGGCATGAAGCCGGTAGCTGCAGGCTGCGAATTAGTGCAAGGGCGCTTACTCAATGAAGATGTTAAGCAGTTACAATTAGCTAGTAATATTGAAGCACCACTAGCATTAATTAACCCCTATGCTTTTCAGCCTGCCATAGCGCCACATATTGCTGCAAAACAAGCAGGTGTGACTATTTCTTTAGAAGCCATTAACAAAGCATTTCATCAATTAAAACAATTGGCTGGAGTGGTAATTGTGGAAGGCGCAGGCGGCTTTTGTGTGCCGCTAAACGACAGTGAAACAACCGCCGATTTAGTTGTACAGCTTAATTTGCCGGTAATTTTAGTGGTCGGTATGCGCTTAGGTTGCATTAATCATGCATTACTAACAGTTGGGGCGATAGAAGCCCGTGGATTAGAGCTGGCTGGCTGGATAGCTAATCAAGTAATTGCTGAAATGACGGCATATCAAGAAAATTTTGATACTTTAAAACAAATGATTAATGCGCCGTGTTTAGCGCAAGTAAAGTGGAATGAATCTGTGCAATTTTAAGCTGGGTAGAGCTGATGTTTCACTATGTAATCAATCACGACATCTGGCAGTAAGTAGCGCGCACTTTTTCCTAAACTAAATTGAGCGCGAATAGCTGTGGCGGAAACATTTAAAGCCGTTACTGCTTGCATGGTAATGTGACCGGCTGGTGAATGAGTTACATCTTCTTGATGCTCAGTGTAATGATTATGCAAAAATATTTGTAATTCTGGCGCTAATCCTGGGGATGGTTGTTCAATTGAATTTTTATCTACTGGCCGTTTTACTAGCACAATATGGCATAGCTTGAGTATTTCAGTCCAGCGGTGCCAAGTGTTAAACTTTATGAAAACATCACTGCCCATTATCAAGCAAACACTGATTTCATGACCTAATTCCTCGCGTAAACTTTGTAATGTATCGTAAGTATATGAAGCCCTTTTACGGCTTAACTCACGTTCGTCCATAGTAAATCTAGGATTATCGCTAATGGCTAATTTCACCATGGCTGCGCGGTGGAGTGCTGATACACTAGGCAGAGTTTTATGCGGGGGATGAGCTGAGGGAATAAACCGTACTTCATCAAAATTAAGCACTTCAGTGAGTTCATGTGCAGCGCGCAAATGACCATAGTGTATCGGGTTAAAAGTGCCACCCATAATTCCTATAGTATTGATTTTAAGCGTTTTCATCATTTGATTCTTGAATTACTAATCTAATTAGTTTTAATTCAAGCCCGTACTTGCCCATCCCCTAGTACTACATACTTAACGGAAGTTAACCCATTTAAGCCTACAGGGCCGCGAGCATGTAATTTATCCGTAGAAATGCCAATTTCTGCGCCTAAACCATATTCAAAACCATCGGCGAAACGAGTAGAAGCGTTCACCATCACAGAACTAGAATCTACTTCACGTAAAAACTGTCGTGCTTTGGTGTAACTTTCTGTCACTATTGCTTCAGTATGTTGTGACGAATGCTCGTTGATATGGGCAATTGCTTCGTCTAAACCGCTCACTACTTTGCATGAGATAATGGCATCTAAATATTCTGTGTAATAGTCTTCATCTGTAGCAGGTTTTGCCTCCGCTACTAGCTTACAAGTTTCTACGCAACCGCGAATTTCAATACCTTCCGCAATAAGCATTTTGGCGATTTTAGGCAACATTTCTTTGGCCACGGAGCGTGCGATTAAAAGCGACTCAGCGGTATTACAAGTACCTAACCGTTGCGTTTTGCTATTTTCCACAATCGCTAAAGCTTTAGAAAAATCAGCATCATCGTCTACATATACATGGCAATTACCATCTAAATGCTTAATTACTGGGATACGCGCTTCATTGCTAATCCTTTCAATTAGGCCTTTGCCGCCGCGTGGCACAATAACATCCACATATTCTTTCATCGTAATTAGCTCGCCAACGGCTGCGCGATCAGTCGACTCAACTACTTGCACAGCTGCGGTTGGTAACCCCGCTTTTGTTAAGCCTTCATGCACAAGTTTAGCTAATGCCTGATTGCAATGTATAGCTTCGCTTCCACCACGTAAAATTGCTGCATTGCCAGATTTAATGCATAAGCCAGCAGCATCGACAGTCACGTTTGGACGTGCTTCATAAATAATCCCAATCACGCCTAAAGGCACGCGCATATTGCCAATTTGTATGCCAGATGGACGATATTTCAAATCGGTAATCTCACCTATTGGGTCATGAAGTGCTGCTATTTGCTGCAAACCTTCCGCCATAGTGGCGATACTCTTTTCAGTCAGGGCTAAACGATCCAGCATTGCTGGTTCCATTCCAGCCGCTTTTGCTAGAGCTAAATCTAACTGATTGGCAGCTAGTAGTGCAGGCTTCTCTCGAATAATTGCTTGAGCAATAGTAATGAGTGCGAGATTCTTAGTGTTGGTATCAGCCTTTGCCATCGCACGTGAAGCAGCGCGGGCTTGTTGACCAATTTTTTGCATATATTCTTGAATATTCATTTTTTACTCTTTAATTTTTGAGCTGGCTTACTAATTTTCTTGCGAGAGCTTTTGCTATGTAAGCAAACTCTATAATTAGCTTAATCCACTTTATCGTTTTTTAGCGTCAACGTATATTTTTGTAGCCGCTAAAAGTAACACATTTGTACCACTCTATTTTCTTTACTATAACTAATTGGGGCTAGACCATTACTTTCAATTAATAGTGAAGAACGTTTTGATCTACTTTGAGATAAAGAATTTCATCCCAGCCAATCCAAACATCATGCTATCGTAATATAAGCGTTAGTCGCTAAAATTTTTTGCGCGATCACTACGCCAAATACTTGAACTATTTCTTTTACAAATTCAACAATCTAAAATATAACGACTCATCTTAATTAAGCTCGTTTGTTAGTTCCTACTCTTGCTAAGCCATAGCATAAACGGGATATCTCTAACCACGCATCGCCTTGCATCATACCTTTTGCGGTTTTATCAATCTCGGTTAATTTAGCCAAAGCAGCATCTAAATGGCGTATGGTTAAACGGCTTAGTGCACGTCTGACCAAGTTTTGTCTATCGCCAAAAATACGCGCTTGAGTCATGGCACTATTTAGGCTTTCACCTTTAGTTTCTGCATGTTTGATACGTACTAATGGACGTAATGCCCACATTAAGGGATTCATAACAGCAACCGCTTGCTCGCCCTCATCTTGCAGGCCTTGCACAATGCGTATGGTACGTTCGGCATCGCCGTCTAAAACTGCTTCACCAAGTTGGAAAGCATCAAACCGCGATACATTTAATACGGCTTCACGTACTTCGCTCTCTGTTAACTTGCCCGCAGGGTAAAGCAGGCCTAGTTTTTGAATCTCTTGATGTGCCGCTAGTAAATTGCCTTCTACTTGATGCGCAATAAACTCTAATGTAGCGTTATCAGTGCTTTGGCTTTGCTGATTCATCCGTTGCGCTACCCATTGCGGTAGGGCATATATACTTACTTCATTCAGTGTAATACACACACTGGCCTGCTCTAAACTATTAAACCAAGTACTATTTTTAGTATCGCGTTCTAACGTTGGCAATACTATAATCACCGTAGTGGCAGTCATAGCTTTGCTTGCCAGTTGAGCTAGTGCTTTACCACCTTCAATACCAGGTTTGCCCGTGGGTATATGAATTTCTAATAAGCGCAAATTAGAGAATAATGACATTGACTGATCAAAATGGCTCAATTGCTGCCAATTAAAATAACGGTCAACAGTAAAACTGGTGCGTTCATCACAGCCTGCTTGGCGGGCATTAAATCTAATGGCATCTAAGCATTCTTTTTGCACCAGCGGCTCATCACCAACTAGCACATAGAGGGATTGTAAGCCTTTTTTTAGGCTAGCTTCAAGTTGTTCTGCTTTGAGGAGCATAGTTTTAGAACGCTTAGCGTTTGAGTTTTAGCAAAGCATTTAAGGGTTTGGACTAGGGTCGCTTGTGGTTCGTGCAGGTTTATAGTGTGTTAAACGACGTATTAGATTATTCAATACATCACTATGCATATTTTCATACAACGCGGCTTCTTCACCTTGTTTCGCAAGCAACTCTGCATCGCTGTAAGAAAAGTCACGACGTGTTTCTATGGTTTGTTCAGGGCTCCAAACCGCATCTTTTGCGCCACGTAAACGATAATGAATACGGTAAAGTAGCTCATACTCCTTCACCACACCACCACCACTTACTGAAAGAATATTTTTTACTGTTTCTTCATTTGCGAACTCTAGCAACAAATCTGCATTTTCTTCTGTTGGTAGTGCTTTAATGCCGTTGGCTATTAGGTTTTTGCGTAAAGCTTTTGATATGGCAAGTGTTGCCCCTTGTAAATGAATACTTTCAAAAGAAAGTGCTTCCTGGCCGCGGAGCTGGAAGCCACAAGCATTTAATAGGCTTATTATAAGGAATAGCGTTGCGGTAGTTCGCAATAGTTTAAACATTATTTATACTCCATTAGCTTACGACAACATTGACCAGCTTGTTGGGTACTACAATTATTTTACGCATACTTGCGCCGTCAACCAGATATTTTTGCACAAACGCTTGCTCTAGTGCGATTCTTTCGATATTGGCTTTATCCGTAGTACGTGCTACGGTAATACTTCCTCGCAACTTGCCATTAACTTGTACCACTAGCTCTATCTCATCTTGCACCATTGCCACTTTATCAGCTATCGGCCAGCTAATATCGAGGATATCACTATTAGGACATAACTCTGACCATAAAGCCTGGCTGATATGTGGCACTATCGGCGACAACAATAACACTGCAATTTGTAATACTTCTTGGCGCACTGCGCGAGTAGTATCATCGGTTTTTTCAACTTTCGCCAGCGTGTTCATTAATTCCATTACGGATGAAATTGCCGTATTGAAACTATGGCGACGCCCATAATCGTCAGCTACTTTTTCAATCGTTTGATGCAGTTGCAAACGCAAAGCTTTAAGTTCGCTGCTTAAATCAGTTGACAGTTCACTGCTGCTATAAGCTTCAGTCAAACCTAATTGTAAATGGTCGTAGCATGCTTTCCATATACGCCTTAAAAAGCGATTAGCTCCTTCAACACCGCTATCAGCCCATTCCAAACTCTGCTCTGGTGGCGCAGCAAACATCATGAATAAGCGTGCTGTATCTGCACCATAATTATCAATTAAAGCCTGTGGATCTACCGTATTGCCTTTGGATTTGCTCATTTTTGAGCCATCTTTAAGTACCATGCCTTGCGTAAGCAGTTTGGTGAAAGGCTCGTCATTTTTAATCAAACCCACATCACGCATAAGTTTGTTAAAAAAACGTGCGTAGAGCAAATGCAAAATAGCGTGCTCGATGCCGCCAATATATTGGTCAACCGGCAACCAATAATTAGCGCGTTTGTCAACCATGCCATTCGCCGCATCAAAGCTCGCGTAACGTGCAAAATACCAAGATGACTCAAAAAATGTATCTAAAGTATCAGTTTCACGTGTAGCCTTGCCATCACAAACAGGGCAGATGGTGTCATAAAAACTCTGATCTTTTTTAATGGGTGAGCCTACACCATCCATCACCACATCTTCTGGTAATACCACTGGTAATAGGTCTGCAGGCACAGGCACTTCGCCACATTTGGTACAGTGAATAATAGGTATTGGGCAGCCCCAGTAACGCTGACGTGAAACGCCCCAATCGCGGAGGCGGAATTGCGTGCGTTTTTTCCCTAGATTTTTAGCTTCTAAATCTGATGTAATTGAACTAAAAGCTTCATCAGGTAATAAGTCATTATAGTTACCCGAATTTATTGTGATAACTTCATTTTTTTCTGAATACCAGTTTTTCCACTTATTGCTCTCAAACTCATAATATTCATAGTCTTTCAATGGCCTTGATTTTTCTTTGGTTCGCCATACTGTATTTTCATAAACTGCTTTGATTGGCAAATTATATTTCTTAGCAAATTCAAAATCACGCTCATCATGTGCAGGGACTGCCATTACAGCGCCTTCGCCGTAACTAATAAGTACGTAATTGGCGATCCAAACTGGTAACTGCTCACCATTGAGCGGGTGTGTCACAAGCAAACCAGTCGCCATGCCTTTTTTCTCAGCAGTTGCGACATCAGCCTCAGCCACGCTACCGATCTTGCATTCATCAATAAAAGCTTGTAGCGCAGGGTTGTTTTGGGCTGCCCGCGTAGCAAGTGCATGTTCAGCCGCTAACGCTACATAAGTCGCGCCCATTAGGGTGTCTGGGCGGGTTGTGTAAACTTTTAAATTACCCGTTTCTAAATTATCAGAGCCGCCGACGATAGGAAACTCCACTTCGCAACCATAGCTTTTCCCTATCCAGTTGCGTTGCATGGTTTTTACTTGTTCAGGCCAGCCATCAAGCTTGTCTAAATCGTTCAAAAGCTCATCCGCATAGGCAGTGATCTTCATGAAATATTGTGGAATATCGCGTTTTTCAACGACTGCACCACTACGCCAGCCTTTACCGTCAATCACTTGCTCGTTTGCAAGCACTGTTTGATCTACAGGATCCCAATTTACCGTTGCAGTTTTCTTGTAGATTAAGCCTTTTTTGAAAAGCTCAGTAAACAGCCATTGCTCCCAGCGGTAATATTCTGGAGTGCAAGTTGCAATCTCTCTTTCCCAATCTACCGCTAAACCCAACTGCTTAAGTTGAGTTTTCATGTGTTCAATATTGCTATAGGTCCATTTGGCAGGCGCAGTTTTATGTGCTATGGCGGCATTTTCTGCTGGTAAGCCAAAAGCATCCCAACCCATAGGTTGCATGACATTAAAGCCACGCATGCGGTGAAAACGACTTAATACATCGCCGATGGTGTAGTTACGCACATGACCCATATGCAATCGACCAGATGGGTATGGGAACATTGATAAACAATAATATTTTGGCTTATTAGCTAGTTTAGTATTGGAAAGCTCGGAGGCGGCAAAAGTTTTATTGTTTTCCCAAGCTTGCTGCGCGGATTGTTCAATCTCTTTGAAAGGGTATTGCTGTTGCATGTGAGTAGCTATTGATTGATTTTTAGATGTTAAATTATACCTGATGCTAATAAGCTACGCTTTGCATTGGGTTCTTATAACGGATTAGTATTATATTAAAGCCGCAAAAATCTCTTCTTTGATTTTGTTCATATCGCCCAAACCATTTACTTTTACATGCTTAGGCGCGCCAGCTTCTCCGCTATTTGCCCAAGTTGAGTAATAGTTTACTAACGGCTTTGTTTGGCTATGGTAAACGTCTAAACGGTTCTTAACGACAAGCTCTTTGTCATCTTCACGTTGAAGTAAATCTTCCCCAGTTAAGTCATCTTTACCAGCAACTTTTGGTGGATTAAATTTAATGTGATAAGTACGACCACTCGCTAGGTGACTGCGACGACCGCTCATGCGCTCTATAATCGCTTCATCCGGCACATCGATTTCTACCACGTAATCAATACCAACGCCGGCATTTTTCATTGCCTCAGCTTGTGGAATGGTGCGTGGAAAGCCATCAAATAAGAATCCAGCTTTGCAGTCCGCATCTTTAATACGCTCACTTACCAAGCCTATAATTACTGCATCTGGCACTAGGCCGCCACTATCCATAAAACTTTTAGCCTCTAAACCTAAAGGTGTACCCGCTTTAACTGCAGCACGTAACATATCACCTGTAGAGATTTGTGGGATATCAAACTTTTCTTTGATAAACGTAGCTTGGGTGCCTTTACCCGCGCCGGGCGCGCCTAATAAGATGATACGCATAATTTTCCCTATAGTGATTTTTTGTAGTTTGAAATATGGTTAAAACTAATAATAGAAATTATATCAGCTAGTGTCTTAAGTTTTGTTAGCCACTGATACTTTTGGTGCAGTTGATGTGCTTACGCAAGGTGATTTGCGATTGCGACAAATTTTTCTAAGGATAAATTTTCTGCGCGTAGTTGTGGATTGATGTCAAGTTTTGCAAAATCATCATCGTCTAACATACTTTTCAGTGTATTGCGCAGCGTTTTGCGGCGCTGTCCAAATGCATTTAACACGACTCTAGCAAATAGTTTTTCATCTGCCGCCGGGAAAGGCAATTCAGTATGAGGCACACAGCGTACAAAAGCCGATTCAACCTTTGGTGGCGGATCAAATGCTTCTGGCGGCACGGTAAATAAATATTCCATGTGCAGTTTGTATTGCAACATCACGCTTAAGCGGCCGTAAGCTGGAGTTGAAGGCGCAGCGACCATGCGCTCAACTACTTCTTTTTGCAGCATAAAATGCATATCAATAATGGTTTGCACGTTATCCAGCAGGTGAAATAATATAGGGCTGGAAATGTTATAAGGTAAGTTACCTGCTACTCTAATTCTGTCACCAATTGTTTTAAAGTCAAACTTTAGTGCGTCATAACTATGGATAGTAACTTTCCCAGCAGGATAAAAACCTTGCATCCAGCTGATAATATCGCGATCGATCTCTACTACATGTAGATGTTGTAATTCCCTAATTAAGGGTTGTGTTAGTGCGCCTAAACCCGGGCCAATTTCCACCATCAAGTCATCAGGTTTGGGAGTAATAGCGTTGACCAATGCTTGAATAATGGATTGATCAGTTAAGAAATTTTGGCCGAAGCGTTTTTTGGGAATATATTTCATGCGGCCCTGATTGTTTCGCCTCGTTTTTTAGACAACACAATGGCTAATTCAATGGCTGCGAGCATGCTGCCGATCTCAACTCCGCCTTTTCCGGCTAAATCTAACGCGGTGCCATGATCAACCGAGGTGCGGATGATTGGCAAGCCCAGTGTGACATTGACCCCTGTGCCAAAGCTGGCATATTTAAGAACTGGTAACCCTTGATCGTGATACATCGCTAAAAAAGCATCTGTAGTTGCAAGATTACTATGCGAGAACATGGTGTCGGCTGGCAGAGCACCCACTAGATTCATATTCTCATGTCTCAATTTTTCCAGCACTGGGTTAATGGTGTTGATTTCTTCCATACCTAAATAACCACCTTCGCCAGCATGCGGATTTAAACCTGAGACTAGAATATGCGGATTTGTTATTCCAAATTTTTGCACTAAATCTGCATGTAAAATTCGAATAGTGTTTTCTAAATGCGATTGGGTAATAGCATTGCTGATGGCGTTTAACGGTAAGTGGGTAGTGGCTAATGCAACACGCATACTGCCACCGACTAGCATCATCACCACTTGTGGTGTTTTGGTTACTTCAGCTAGGAATTCAGTGTGCCCGCTAAAAGGTATCCCCGCATCGTTGATAATGCCTTTGTGCACTGGCGCAGTCACCATAGCATCAAATTCAATAGCTTCGAAAGCATCCGCCATACAACCTTGGGTTGCAAGGGTTAGCATGTCCAACACAGCTTGGCTATTGCCAGCGTCTAACTGCCCCGCCACGACATTATTTTTTAATGGCACATGGTGCACGACTAGCGTGCCGTTGCCCGAATGTGGCAAAACTTTTGTTGTGTCGTACTTTACAATGTTAATTAGGGTGTTGAGTAATTTTGCTCGGCTGGCTAAGGCTGCAACATCTGCTAGTACCACAATATTTGCTGCGATAGCTTGGTGAGCAAGTAGCACACAAATATCTAAGCCAATGCCAGCAGGTTCGCCAGAAGTGATAGCGATATTAGGTAATGAATGACTCACGTTTAGTTAGAGCTGTTGGTTTGATATTTCTTTTAAGCACTACTTTAGAACTTGTCTTCTAGTCGATATTCAACATAAGCACGATCACGCAATTCACGAAGCCAGTCTTGAAAAGCTTCTTCTGATTTACGTGCGCGGATTTCTTGACGCGCTTTTAAACGTTCAGCTTCTTTGCTCATATCTTGCTTACGACGATCTATTACTTGAATAAGATGCCAGCCAAAAGGGGTGCGCACCAGGTCACTTATTTGATTGATTTTGAGTTCATTCATTACTTTTTCAAATTGTGGCACGGTATCACCAGGGTTAACCCAGCCTAAGTCACCTCCGTTATTAGCCGAGCCGTCATCAGAGTATTGGCGTGCCATATCTTCAAACTTAACACCTTTATTATCTAAGCGCTCTTTAATCCCTTCTAATTTACGTTTACCATCAGCTTCTGAAAGTACTTCATTGAGTTTGATAAGGATATGTCTTACATGAGTTTGCTCAACCACAAGCATCGTACCACCACCATGCTTGTTCGTCAGTTTGAGAACATGAAAACCATTAGGACTACGTAATGGTGCTGAAACTTCACCCACTTGCATACCTTTAAGTGCATTAGCAAATAATGCTGGGATTTGTGCGGCAGATTTCCAACCCAAGGCACCACCTTCTAAAGCATTAGGTGCATCAGACATGCTAGCAGATACCTCAGCAAAACTCACTCCGCTCTGCAACTTTTTAATAGCATCTTCAGCTTTTGTTTTTAATCTCTGCAACGTTTCAGGTGAGCTATCTTCTGGGGTGCGGATTAAAATATGTGATATTTCATACTCACCTTGATTGCCACCATTGGCGGCTTGTGTGGTAAGAAAGTTATCTACTTCAGCATCTGTTACGTTAGTGTGGCTATCTACCTCACGCTCACGTAGGCGTGCTAATGTGACCTCTGTGCGAATATCCTCTCGGAATTTTTGAAAACTAACGCCATCTTTTTCAAGCGCTAATCTAAATTCCTCAAGTGAAAGTTTGTTCTGTTCAGCTATACGTTCAATAGTTTTATCTAGTTGAGTATTATCGACTTTTAGCCCAGTTTGCGCTGCAAACTGCAATTGCAAACTGTCAGAAATCAGGCGTTCTAGAATTTGTTTTTCTAGTACGTTATCTGTGGGGGATGGGGTACCTTGTTTTTCAAGCTGTGCTTTCACCGTTTTAATACGGTCGTTTAGCTCTTGCTCGGTAATAACGCCTTGGTCTACCACAGCTACAATCCGATCCATTTGTTGGATATTTGCAGCAGCATGGGCAGTAAGACTATTAAAAAATAAGGGAAGACATAGCGCCAACAAGCGTAACGAAGTTAAAGCTTTAAATGTGTTGATTAATTTCATGGGTTTATTTTATATAGTCACATAAGTGATTTAATAGTGTTATTTTAAGGAGCATAATTTTGCTGTCTAGTTGCATTTGGGATTTCGTTACTTTGTCTAAATCCTGGAACATCACGTTTTAATAGTTTAAGTGGGTTTGAGCCGATTGAAGCCAGGCCACCCAGTTCTAATTGGAAGAAAATCGCATAGTTTGCGTTTGCAGTTGCTGTGGTCACGCGCTGCACCACAGTGCGGGTTTGCCAGCAACCAGCATCATATTCTACACCTGCTAGACCTTCAATTGTTTTGTTATCACGTAATGAGTAATTCCAGCGACCAACACCATACCAGCCACGTCCGAGCGGCCATTGGCCTGATATATCAAACTGCTCTAGTAAAGTATCGGTATATCGATAGCCAAAATTAAGTAATTTACCCGGCTCAGGATTGTAATGAGCCAGAATATTGTTTCTTACGATGCTGTTAGTGTCTGGACTGTATTGCAAAAAAGTGTCGACATTCCATTTGGTTGACAATCGAGCAGAAAGTCCTCCGATAATATCAGAGGTGTTGCGTTTTGTTGGCAGCACTCCGGGCAATACTACTTTTTGATCTGTAAAATAGAAACGTTGGCCTAAGGTTGCAGAAAGGCGTTCATCACCCGATTTATTGTCTATCATACGTGTTGTTAATGCTAGACTAAGTTGATTAGCATTATTGATGCGGTCATTTCCAGTAAACTGATTTTCACTAAACAATGTGCCATAGTTTAAGTCTGCAAGACCAGTATCAAATACAGGTAACTGGCTTTGGTTTTGGTAAGGGATGTACACATAGTACATGCGTGGCTCAATTGTTTGTGTGTATCTGTTCTTCACAATTTTTACTTGCCGCTCAAAGTATAAGCCGCTGTCTAAGCTCACAATTGGCAAGGTGCGTGTAGGGGTGTTATTGCTTAATTTGGTACCATTTACCATAAAGTCATTATTGTTCAGGCTGTAGCTTGTTGCATGTACGCCTATCTTAGGCGTAATGAAACCATAGGATTTTAACAAGGGCATGCTAATACTAGGATAACCAAACGCTCGGCTACCCGTGGCAGCTAAGGTTGCTTTTGGGTCGCGATCAAAATAAGTAAACTGCGAAGTTAAATTGGTGGTTAAGTTATCCCAATCTTTGTTTGCAGTTAGATTTAATTGTGGCAGAACTTGGTAAGGAAAAGATTTTTCATCCAGCGTTTGGTATTTTTGTACTAAACCACTAAATTGCCATATTTCTCCGCCGTAAGCAATATGAGCGCCCTGAGGCAAATTAACCCGGCT
>JAYVTW010000078.1:0-3895 GCA_043788445.1 Methylophilaceae bacterium | reverse complement strand
CAAATCCTAAGTATTGAAGGTGGGCGGGTGTGTTGTTTCTGGATTGTTGTTTCCCAGAGTGTTTCCTTAACAATTAAACCCGCCCTTTTACCCCAAATGTACAAGGCTTTAGTTTGCTTGTGATCTAGCATCACTAATTATTAAAATCAATTGCAAATTGATACTTAATTCCCGTACAATTTTTATAAAATTGTCAGTAGTTCAATCATTTGTTCTTTTATAATATGGTAGAAGGTTATTATTAATAATATTAATTTAGCATTATTTCAAAAAAAATTACTGCGCTTTTTACGCCCACAAGTTATTAAAGAGCGTGACTCTACATTGTTGCGTGCAGAGCTACTTAGTATTGAGCAGCTTAAGCGGCATGCAATCACCTTAGCAAAACAACACCAAATTAATCCGCATACAGTGCCAGATAGGCTATTGGCTCGACTTGCTGATAATGAACGTGTGATCACCAGTGCATATGAAGTGGTGACGGCCTCAAACGGCAACAATGAAAAGACCAATCACAAACTTTCTCCTGCCGAAAACTGGCTATTAGATAACTATTACCTGATTCAACAGCAGTTTACCCTTGCGCGACGACATTTACCGCGTGGTTACAGCAGGCAATTACCGAAGATATTAGATGGTGCCTCTAGTGGCTTTCCACGTATTTATGACTTGGCTTTAAATTTAATTTCACACATGGATGGCCGGGTAGATAGCGATAATGCAACCCAATTTATTGAGGCCTACCAAACCGTAGAACCACTGATGTTGGGCGAATTGTGGGCTTTCCCCATTATGCTGCAATTGGCATTATTAGAAAATTTGCGCCGTGTGTCAGTGCGAATCGCCAATCGTCGTGAAGATCAGGAAACAGCCATTATATGGGCAGATCGCATGTTAGTCGCTGCAGAAAATGAACCCAAACAACTGATACAGCTATTGTCCAGATTTGCGGATGCCGATATCCCGTTAACCGCACCATTTGTAGAGGAATTTTACACCCGTCTGCAAGGCCAGAGTGCCGCCATGGCTTTCGTGCAAACGTGGGTAGAGCAACAATTATTATTGCAAAACATGACGGCTACCCAGTTGCTAGAATCGGCTAGTCGCATTGCAGCAGCTAACCAGATTTCTATTGCAAATAGCATCAGTAGTTTACGGTTTATTTCCGCGACAGATTGGCGAAACTTTGTAGAAGTATTCAGTTTGGTTGAACAAATGTTAAAACAAGATCCAGCGGGTGAATATGCATTACAAGACTTTGCCACGCGCGATCAATACAGGCATGTCATTGAAGATATAGCCAGTTTATCTGCCGAAAATCTATCCAAACAACATAAAAACCATTGCTCGCAATATGAAATAAAAGCGACGCAGATGGCTATTGAGCTAGCTACTGCGGCTGCTAGCAAATTTGGTGTTCAGCATCGCGAGGCACATATTGGGTATTACTTGATTGATGGTGGGGTTTGTTTATTAAAAAATAAACTGAATTGCCAGCCCTCCTTTTTATTTAGCTTCAAACATATTTGCAGGTCATTTAGCTTATTGCTCTATATTGGCTCGATTTTTCTGCTTGCATTATTGTTTACATACGCGACTTATACTTTTTTAAATCAGTTAAATATCTCTGTATGGGTTTCTTGCACATTCATTCTATTAACGTTTATAGCAGGCTTGGGCTTAGCTATTGCCATCGTTAATCTGGTTATTACCCAAACTTTTCGACCCCATGGTTTACCTAGGCTGGATTTCTCAAAAGGCATACCAGAGCCAAATCGTACCATGGTGGTCGTGCCAACATTAATTAGCAGTGCAAGCGAAGTTGATGGTTTGCTGGAGGCCCTAGAAATTCGATATTTAGGCAACCAAGACCCTAATCTATTTTTCGCATTACTAACCGATTTTCGTGATGCACTGCAACAAGAAATGTTTGAAGATGCTGCGCTAATCGCGTATGCACGTGAAGGGGTAGAAGCTTTAAATAGTGCTTACCAAGCTGATAGGCCGTGTATTTTTTATTTATTTCATCGACAACGCGAGTGGAATAGTATCGATCGGATTTGGATGGGATACGAACGTAAACGCGGTAAGTTGGAGCAGTTCAATAGGATGTTGCGCGACGATGACACGGAGAGTTTCAACCAAACCGCATTCAGCGATATTGTCGGTAATCAGGCGCTATTAAAAACGTTTAAGTATGTGATTACACTCGATACTGATACCCAGCTGCCCCGAGATTCTGCAAAGCAGTTAATTGGCAATATGGCGCATCGTCTTAATCGCCCCATTTTTGACGAAGAAATTGGGCGTGTTACGCATGGCTATGCAATTTTACAGCCGCGCACCTCGATAAATTTAGTCAGCGCATCACAAACAATGTTTACAAAGTTATATGCGGGTGAAGCCGGGATTGATCCTTATACACGAGAAGTCTCGGATGTTTACCAGGATGTTTTTGCAGAGGGTTCATTCGTTGGCAAGGGTATTTACGATATCAATGCATTCAGGCAAGCCGTCGATGGACGTTTTCCTGACAACTTGATATTAAGCCACGACTTACTAGAAAGCGGTTATGCCAGAAGCGCATTAGTGAGCGATGTCATTTTAATTGAAGAGCACCCATCCAGTTACGCCCTAGATATGAGTCGCCGCCATCGTTGGATACGCGGAGATTGGCAACTATTAAGTTGGTTATTGCCACGCGTACCATCGAAGGCTAATAAATTGCCAAATCCTTTAAGTGCATTATTAAAATGGAAAATGCTGGATAATTTGCGGCGCAGCTTGGTGCTGATCATCTTAACTTTATTGCTTATTACTGGGTGGGTATTGGCTGACGGAAATAGTGCCTGGCTAGCATCGGCAATCGTCTTGCTTGTTTTATATTTGCCCGCTATTTTAAGCATGGCCATCAACTTACTTAAAAAACCCAAAGAATGTACATGGCAAGCGCATGCCGTATTAACAAGTCAATCCCTAAGCAATGCTTTTTTATTAACAACATTGCAGCTTAGTTTTTTACCTTATGAATCAGCCCTTAATATCGATGCGATCATCAACTCTGCAGGCAGATTACTGTTTACCAAACGGGGTTTAATGCAATGGTATTTACCTGTTTATGCAAAACGAAATGCGTGCAAAAGCTTGTTAGACTTTTACAATGAAATGTGGATTGCGCCTGCAATCACTTTCATTTTAATTGTTTTTTTAGTAAGTATTGAATTATTAAATCACCCCTTAAACAGTCATTCATTATCGCAGTGGGCGTTATGCAGCCCGATATTCGTTTTGTGGTTAGGCTCGCCTGCGGCGGCATGGTTTATCAGCAAGCCAATAGCATCACAGCAAGTGACTTTAATGCCAAGCCAAGTGAAGTTTTTACAATATCATGCAAAGCTGACATGGGACTATTTCGCCCAGTTTGTGAGTGCTGAAGATAACTGGTTACCACCCGATAATGTACAAGTTTATCCAAGTGAGACAATTGCCTCACGCACATCACCCACAAATATGGGCTTGGGATTATTGGCTAATTTGGCTGCTTTTGATTTTGGATACATCAAGGTAACAGAGCTGCTAACCTTAACAGAAAATACTTTGGTTTCGATGGAAAAACTAGCCCGCTATCACGGTCATTTTTATAATTGGTACGACACGCACACTTTACAGGTGTTAAACCCGCAATATATATCTTCGGTAGATAGCGGCAATCTGTTGGGATGTTTGATTACATTACAAGCGGGGTTTGTAGAGATTAAGACTGAGGATAATGCACAAAAAGTAGATGATTTATTGGCCCGTATCGGGCAATTAGCCGAAATGGACTTTAAGTTTTTATATAATGATGTCACTAATTTGCTGAGTATTGGTTTTGATGTGGGTGAAAGAAGGCGAG
>JAYVTW010000077.1:0-7506 GCA_043788445.1 Methylophilaceae bacterium | reverse complement strand
GGGTAAAAGGTAAATAGCGTCTTTGAAGGCAACATATTGTTCTTCTGTGACCGGGTTATAAGTACCAAATGTAAACAGTTCTGTACCTTCTTTATTCACCATTTTAATTCTTAGTGTTGGGTTACTGAGTCCAAATTTATCTAAAGCGCCTGGCTCGGTACTAGAGAACTTTTCATTACTAGTAGCTGCAACTAGCGATAAAATACGTAACACAGATTGTTGATCAGCACGCAATTTATAAGGTTGTGTCATGCGCCATAAGCCATCAACTTTAACAAAACTGACGGGCGCTTTACTAGGAAAATCAATACTCAGCGCATTAAAGTCAGCTAATTTAAGACTAGAAACTTCAAAAGCTTTAGTCCCCTGTGGTTTGCCCTCTGGTCGCATATATAAAAAGCTGACTAGACTTGCAACAAGCACCAGCAGTATTAAATTAATTAACCAACGTTTTTTCATATGCTTATTTTTATTAACCTGTTATCAATAATCATTTTCATCAAATCTTAACCTTGCCAATTCGAGTCTTAAATTAAGCTTTTCTACGTTTCCACCAGAGTAGCAACCCTGCAACAAACACGCCGATTGGTATGAAATATTGAAAGCTATGAAATATTGTCCAAGCGGTTATAAAGCCTTTGGTATCGTTAGGGATATTCACATTAATATCTTTAAGCGGCATCGGCTGAATTGTAATTAATCGATCATCACCTACTAACCAGTTAATCATATTCACACCTAAATCGATATTGCCACCATTAGTAATGAAGGTATTAGATAAAAAGTTACCATTACCAACCACCACTACACGCTGGCCTTTTTTACCGTAAGTACGCTCCAACGCTACTGCGATATTGATTGGGCCACGTTTATCAGTTTTTTCATCAAAAGTGACTTTTTGATTTTTTACACCAGGTATGATTTTGTCAGACTCTAACCAGCCATTCGGTGCAACATCAATCAACTTGCTCACTTGCCAGCCATTGTCATCTGTACCCTTAGCACTAACTTCATGCGCCTCGGGGAACAAGGTTTGTAACATAAAATTTTTGGTGATCGCATGCTCACCGTAGGCGGTAGCAAAAGATACTTTTGCATCGGCTTTATAGTTTGCAGAACTTAAATCTACAACGATGCCAGGCGATACTTTTACACCCAAATAATCCGCCACTGCCTGCATGCCATGCATATTATCGTCATCCAACAACCACAATAAATTACCACCCGCTTCTAAATAGGCTTTGATTTTTTTGGCTTCAATTTCACTTATATCCACTTGCGGGCTAGCTACCACTAACATCGCGCCGTTTTTTGGTACATCTTGCGCAATCGTTAAGTTAGGGTTGGCAAATTTAAAGCCTTTAAGCTCAAGCTGTTTGCCAAACTCACCAATGTCATAATTCTTAAGGCCAGTTAGATTGCGCTCCCCATGGCCGTCTAAATACATCACCGGCTGGCTGTTTGTTCGTGATAAACGAACCAGCAGATTGGTCATTTCTTGTTCGGCAAACGGTGGCGTAATGTGCTCTGAACGTCTATTGTATTCAACAACCACTTCACCATCTGTCTTGATACCAGCTTCTTGAACCAGCTTCGGCTCTTCAGTTGGGCTTATGAATTTAAGGTGAATATCGGGTTTAGTTCGTTGAAAACGCGACACAAAATCCACCATGCCTTTACGGAAAGCTTCGCCGTTATTTACATCATCTTTAGAAGCGAAAACCGTAAACTCAACGGGGCCTTTCATCTGTTTCAGGATGTTAATACTGCCTTGCGTTAAGGTATTATGATTTGCCTGAGTAATATCTTTAGACCAGTGATACAGACTTGCTACATAGCCTAGCAAAATCACCAGCAATAGCACCAACAGCACAAAAAACCAGTTTTGCACCAACATTTGAAAGCGTAATTTTGAATTAATTTTCATACAATAATATCCAGTAATTCGGTGTAACTTTTATATAAATTTTCTTAAGTTGTTTTTTATCAATACAGATTAACCACGCAAACGATCGGCATCTAAACGGCGTACAGTCAATGTTAAAAAGAAACCAGTGAATAGAATGAAATAAACAATATCGGAGGTATCGATCAAACCACGCGAAAACGATTGAAAATGATGCATGAGCGATAAGTTAGCAGTCATATTGCTCGGGTCACCTGCAAACAAACGCTCTAACATCATCAAGCCAAATAAGGCAATAAAACTTAATATCGCAGCCACTACAGGTTGTTGCGTCAGGCTTGAAAAATACAAACCTAACGCCGAAAAGCTTGCTACCATGAGCCACAGGCCAATAGAATTAGCGATGATGTAACCAAAATCGATGTCTGACCATATGTTCAAAGTGCACAGCATTAAGGCGATATACACAATCAGAATGGTTAAAAATGCAACTAATCCTAAAAATTTACCTACCACAATTTCGGTGAGCGATAAGGGTGCACTAAACAGAAATGGCAACGTTTGACTACGACGCTCTTCTGCGATTAAACGCATTGAAAGCAATGGTACGGCAAATAGCATAATGAATGAAGCCATGCCATACACAGTTTGCCCTACAAAACTGGTTACGCCAGTTCGTTCTGCAGGACGAATGGCGCCAGACATGACTTCAAAATAATTATTGACGCCATTTAGGTATTGCGTGCCAAAAGCAAATGTAAGTAAAGCTAAAATAATCCAACCCATGGGTGACGCAAATACGCTCTTGAGTTCTTTTCTTGCTACATTTAAAATCATAACTCTTGTTCCTTTTTAA
Source organism: Methylophilaceae bacterium (assembly GCA_043788445.1). GTDB lineage: Bacteria > Pseudomonadota > Gammaproteobacteria > Burkholderiales > Methylophilaceae > JACMMS01. The sequence goes on along the minus strand of JAYVTW010000077.1, from coordinate 4,744 downwards.
GCGGCAGCTTGGTCTTGGTAGGTGAGTTGTACAAATACATCTTCTAGGCTAGTTTGGTCAGGTGCAATTTGATACAGACCCCAGTTGTTTTGCACGGCAGTTTGCACAATTCTTTGCATAATAGTTTGAGATGGCGCTTGCTCTTCAGAATAACTAACGCGACGCATGCCACTTTCCAACAGTTCAACATCCGTCACACCGGCGATGGCTTCTAAAGCCCCATTAGCTGGTGTATTTGATAGACCTAACAGTATTTTGTTACCGTGGCGATGTTTCTTCAGCACATCAATACCTCCGTTAAACACCAGCTTACCTTTATCAATAATCTGTACATGGTCACAGACAATTTCAACTTCTGGCAGAATATGGGTTGATAAAATCACGCTGTGTTCACCGCCAATTTCACGAATCAGTGCACGAATATCACGAATTTGGATGGGGTCTAAACCCACTGTAGGTTCATCTAAAATTACTACCATTGGGCGATGAATGATTGCTTGCGCGATACCTACACGCTGTTGATATCCATTAGACAGATTCTCAATTAATCGCTTACTCATATGGCCTAAACCACAACGCTCTTTTGCTACTTCTACTGCTTTTTTAATATTGCCGCTGCTGACTCGATGCAAACGTGCGGCAATAGTCAGATATTCGTCCACCGTTAATTCTTTATATAGTGGACGCATCTCAGGCAGATAGCCAATGAGTGCTTTTGCCTCTTTGGGGTTTTCAATCATATCAACACCACAGATTTTGACTGAACCAGCGCTAGGCGCTAAATTGCCCGTCAGCATTTTCATGGTGGTAGATTTGCCAGCACCATTTGGTCCTAAGAAACCCAGCACTTCGCCTTTAGTTAAATTAAAGCTGACATTGCTAACCGCTTCACGACCGCCATATAAGCGCGTTAGCTCAGCTGCTTCTACTGTTAAATTGTTCATCATGGTTTAAAAAACTCAACTCGAAAGACAAAAGATTGTGGCTAAAAATTTATATGCATTATTAAGTTACATAAAAATGCTTAGAGTTTAAGCCCTAAGCATATTGCATAAGCTAGTAGAATAATTTCACCTAAAAAGCTATAGTAATGCAGATGTCGGATTATGGATGAACTTGCATCAACTGTCACGGACTAACCAAATACATTGCAACATAAGCGCAAAATTTAAATCAATAATAATGACCCGCAAACTTGCAAATGATTCAGGAAACTCACTAAATGTACCTACTCAACAAAACAAAGTTTAAAAAATTACGACTTAAAGTTAACCATTTGACTGGGATTATCTACCTCGCCCTTTGGTCAACAATAACGGTTGCTAATCCAAGCCTAGCTGCCGATGTGGTTACCAAAGCTGCAGCCATGCCGTTAAAAGTTGCGTCAACAGTTGAGTTGACGCCTGAAATTATTTACGATTTTTTACTTGCTGAAATTGCGGCACAGCGCGGTGAATTTGATATATCAAGCCATTTGTTTTTAAGTCTAGCCAAGTCAACTCACGATTCAAGTTTGGCAAAACGCGCTGTTAAAGCAGCCGCGTTAGGCAATAATGGCAAGCTTGCACTGGATGCAAGCACAACTTGGGCAGAGCTTGATCCAACTTCATTGGAGGCCGAGCAAGCATTAAGTCAGCTGCTAATAACCAGTGGTAATTTAAATGACGCAAAACCACATCTAGCTAAATTGTTAGCTAAAGAAGAAACCCGTGCCTCTGGTTTTTTAGCACTTAACTCGCTATTTGCACATCAGCCTGACAAAAAGCTTGTGCAACCTATTATTATAGAACTGGCAAAGCCTTACCCTAGATTGCCCGAAGCTCATTTTGCTATCGCTTATGCCGCGTTCAATGCAAATGATACTGTTTTGATGCAAGCAGAATTAGATGCCGCGGAAAAACTTCGTCCAGGATGGGAAGTGCCGCCGATTATGAGAGCACAATTACTGCAAAAAGAATCTGCAGATAAAGCGATTGCTTACTATCGTGATTTTTTAAAAAAATATCCTGAAGCCAACGATGTACGCATGGCACTAGCTAAGTTACTCATTAACCAAAGACATTATGATGAAGCTAAACTAGAGTTAATACAGCTTTCTAAAGCTGCGAAAGGCAATCCTGAAATTCATGCAATGCTAGGATTATTGGCTATTGAAGCTAAAGATTATCCCGCTGCAGAAAAATACTTTGAGTATTCATTAAAAACTGGCTATAAAGATCCCGAGCAAATTTATATTTACTTAGGCAAGTTAGCCGATCAACAGAAAAATGATAAGCAAGCACTCTCTTGGTTTGATAAAGTACAACCTGGTGAACACTATGTAGAAGCAAAAATATCTCAGGCTAACGTGATTGCTCGCATTAAAGATACAGATACCGCTATTAAAATGTTGGATGAGGTAGGGGACTTAACTACTGAACAACAAATTATTGTGATTGAAGCGCAAGCGACTTTATTAACGCAAGCTAAACGCAATCAAGATTCGTTTGATTTACTTAATAAAGCCGTACAAAACATGGCCAATACCCCAGATCTGATATTTGAATATGCTAATGCGGCTGAACGTTTAGGCAAATATGAGTTGATGGAAAAAGAATTGAATAAAGTTATCTCAATGAACCCCGATCATGCCGACGCTTACAATGCACTTGGTTACTCATTGGCTGATAGAAACATTAGATTAGACTTAGCCAAAGAACTCATAGACAAAGCACTTACGATATCCCCAGATAACCACTTTATGATTGACAGCTTAGGTTGGGTATATTATCGCTTAGGTAAGCCAGATTTGGCGGTAGAACAGCTACGCCGTGCTTACAATGTTCAAGCAGACCCTGAAATTGCTGCCCATTTAGGTGAAGTGTTATGGCAGCAAGGCAAACAAGAAGAAGCTAAAAAAATATGGCAAGGGGCATTAAAAGATAATCCAGACAACGAAGTATTGCTTAGCACAACAAAAAAATTTATTTCATAGCAATTGCTGATTTTAAATTAATTTTTTAAGTTGTTTCGGAAATATCTAAGATGCGATTTTTAGTTAGTATTTGTCTACTAGTGTTGTTTGCGTCAACTACAGGTGGCTGCATCATAGCGCCACCCATTCTCAGTAATAATCCTCAACAGCTGCTACTCAATCGACAACACCTCGACAAAATCGCAACCATTAAACAATTTTCAGTTAAAGGCCGTATTGCGGTGAATGCTGAGAGCAAGGGCTATTCAGGTGGCTTAACATGGGCGCACAACCCAGAAACTGACAAGATAGAAATGTTCTCACCACTTGGCGGAAAAGTATCTGAAATTACCAAAAACAAAATCGAAGTTTTACTGATAACCTCTGATGGTAAACACTTCAATGCCATTGATGCTGAAACGCTGACACAGAACACTCTAGGTTGGCGCTTGCCATTATCAGGTTTAGTCGATTGGGTTATCGGTCACCCAACGTCTAATAGCGAGCCAGCTACTGATATCAAACTTGACAACTTCGGCAGAATAATGACCTTAAAGCAGGATGGCTGGGACATTGAGTATGCACAATATGCCGAAAATGACAGTTATGTGCTACCTAGTAAAATCACGTTACGCAGCCCAAAAGTAAATTTAAAGCTTGTGGTGGAGAAATGGAGTGAGATTAATTCGACTCCATTAAAAGCCAAAGCCGAATAAAACTAGCTTTAAAAACAATAACTCAAATAAAATATGAATCAAAACCTAGTTAACGCAACATATCTAAATCGTGGCTACCAAGCTTTTTTAGCACCGGCCAAAATCAATTTATTTTTACATGTAGTAGGTAAACGTGAAGATGGCTATCACTTATTACAGACAGTTTTCCAGCTACTTGATTTTTATGACACTATTTTCCTGAAAATTAATAATAAAGGAGCAATCAGCAGAGCTCAACAAGTTGATAATATTAGTGAAGTTGATGATTTATGTGTACGTGCTGCACTAGCTTTAAAAAATTATGCTTTGGAAAAACCTCCTATACAACAGCAAGCAAATGCAGCACTTGGCGTAGATATCGCCTATGAAAAACGCATACCAATGGGTGGCGGCTTGGGGGGTGGCAGTTCAGATGCCGCCACGGTGTTAATTGCGCTAAATCAGTTATGGCAACTCAACTTAAATCGCCAAACCTTAATGGATATTGCACTCAAATTAGGAGCGGATGTACCCGTATTTGTGTTTGGCCAAAATGCATGGGCAGAGGGTATAGGCGAGGTTTTACATGCGATTAGTTTGCCTGTAACTTACTACGTGGTTATCACGCCACAAATACATGTTTCAACCGCGCAAGTTTTTAGTCGATTAAATCATAACAAGACGTTGACAAAATATACGAATCCTATGACAATAACTGGCTTTTCAAAGAAGCCATTTTCGGATGACTTTAAAAATGACCTTGAAGAATTAGTTTGTAACGATTACTTAGAAGTTGCAGCCACGTTAAGTTGGCTCAAACAGTTTGGCAAAGCCAAAATGAGTGGATCTGGTGCTTCATTATTTGTAGCAGTAAATAGTGAAGAACAAGCCCAACAAATTTTACAAAAAAAACCGATTAACACTTTAGGTTTTGTAGCTAAAAGCTTAAAATATCACCCATTATTTGGTTAATTATTTGTAGTGAGTCATTAGGTAATATCAATTGGGGAGTCGCCAAGTTGGTTAAGGCACTGGGTTTTGATCCCAGCATCCGAAGGTTCGAGTCCTTCTTCCCCAGCCAAATTTAAAGCAGTTG
>JAYVTW010000076.1:0-29088 GCA_043788445.1 Methylophilaceae bacterium | reverse complement strand
GGCAACAGGAATTGTAAAATGGTTTAATGACGCTAAAGGCTTTGGATTTATTACTCCAGATGCAGGCGGCGATGATTTATTTGCTCACTTTTCAGCAATCGTAGACAGCGGTTTTAAAAGTCTAGCTGAGAACCAACGCGTAACATTTGATGTAACAGATGGTCCTAAAGGTAAACAAGCTTCTAACATTCAGAAAGCTTAATTTTAATTAGGTAAGTACTTTTTAAGTACACCATAGAAAATGACCCTTCTAGGGTCATTTTTGCTTTTTAACGTTTGTTTTAATTTGTTATTTAAAAACGTTAAATTAGCTTCATTAGATTCCTCCATGCCAAAAGTAGACTACATCTTCCATAAGCTAATATCATCTTTACCAATATTTTAAAAGTATTCTACAAACTAAATTTATATAATGTATTTTACTATTTTTTGCCTAACTGATGCTCAATGCGCATACGTATCGGTGTGCCATTGGCAATAAGGTAAAGTTTCACTTTTCAACCATTTACACCTTAATCGTCCATCACTTTTTCAAGTGACCAATTATCGACTTTATAGCACTGCGATGGTGTATTGCTTATTTTATGTAAGGTATAACATCTTGCTTTTGACCACTACACCAAATGGTTAATCCCTATACTTATGCACCACGGTAGCCACGAACCTTAAACGCGGTGGGCGACGTAAGCCATTTTAATTGTGCCACACGATCAACCGCAGCTTTGAGTGTGTGTTCATCATATTGCCTGCTAGGCATACTCATAATGCTAATCATCAAGGCCTTTTTGTGCGAAGTGGCAACGCTTACCTTGACCTCAAACTCATCAAGCTACCTGACCTTACTTTGGCAACACATTCCACTTAAGGGGCAACTAATTAGTATTTAAATATATAATTTTTTTGGGAGATTTGTTAGCAAACGGTCACATTCTTGTTTGACTACCAAGTAGCATTCGCAAGCAAATTTCTCTAGTCTTAGCCTATCAAGCACTTCAATATGTCCACGATAATAGCGAATAAGCCCAACACGCTGTAGCTTGCCCGCCACCGCAGTAATGCTTTCTCGGCGTACGCCTAGAATACTGGAAATCAATTCCTGTGTCATTGCTAGTGAATCGCCCTGTAATCTATCCAAACTGACTAATAAGCAACGGCATAATTGTTGTTCAATAGTGTGGTGTTTGTTGCATATTGCAGTTTGAGTCACTTGGGTCATTAACGCTTGGCTGTAACGCAATAAGAGATGCATGAATGGGCCGCCAAGACTAAACTCAATTTTAAGTAACTGCGCTTTTAGACGATAGCCGTAACCCGCACTCCTCACAGTTGCACGGCTTGGTGTTGTTTCACCACCCATATAGAGCGAAACACCAAGCATGCCTTCATTTCCGACTGCTGTAATTTCTGAAGAAGTACCTTCAGCCAACACATAGTGCAGAGATAAAATACAAGTGGTAGGAAAGTAAGCATATTGTAAACGCTCACCAGACTCACTTAATACCTTGCCTAATGGCATTTCTACTAATTCCAAATAAGGTATTAGTTTGTTCAGTTCGTTATTTGGTAAGGCAGCTAGTAAGCTATTTTGCAATGGGTTGTGTGGTTCAAATTCTATTAAGTATTTATTAGGCCACAAGCTGTTTGAGTTTTGCTTAAATTTAGATTCAGGCAGTACCTCAATGTTACTCATTTGATAATTCCTAGATAAAAAATTTAAAATTCATTATTCATTAGACGGATCATCTGTAGGATGAGAATTTATCCTATACTTTTGTAAGAAATATCTTACAAACTGCTACTTTAACTATTAAGGTCTTAAAATTGACTTCGAGATTGGGGACTATCAAATATTGGTTGGCCAGGTATCTAAAGGAGCTTGTTTGTTACCTTTAACACAACAACATATATATCTACCCGCAGACAATAGAGTCTAAGCCAGAGCTTGCCAACATATTGTATGCATTGTTGCTTAAGTAAATAACAGCTGATTCACTACCTGTAAATGAGCCAAATTAATTAATTATTAAACTCAAAATAGCTGTAGCATAATAAAACTTGAAGGAGTTTAATAATGACACAACCCGATTTAAAAAAATCTAAATACCAAGAACATCTTAAAGCGGTAGAAGCGCATAAAGCTCTGTTAGAACAGATGGAAGCACACGACTCCCATGCTCACTTAGACCAAATAAAATTCTCTTTAGACAAATTAGCACTGACGCTGGAGGAATATTTCAAAGTCATTGGTGTTCCATGATTGTTATGTGAATTCTCGCGTGAAAAAAACGAATAATACTGAAAATGCATGGTGATGGACTTTAAAGACTACTACCAAACTTTGGGTGTCTCAAAAACTGCTGCTGCAGATGAGATTAAAAAAGCCTATCGCAAAAAAGCGCGTCAATATCACCCCGATGTCAGTAAAGAAAAAGATACTGAAGCGCGCATGAAGGAGATTAACGAGGCAAATGCCGTACTTTCAGACCCAGAAAAACGTGCGGCTTATGATAGATTGGGCACACAACACAAATCTGGCGAAGATTTTCAGCCACCACCTGACTGGGATGTTGGATTCGAATATTCTGGTCAAGGCGCAAACTCCTCTGATTTCAGTGAATTTTTTGCAAGTTTATTCAAACAATCAGCTGGCGCTGGCTCTAGGCAGATGGCTGGCCAAGATCACCATGCTAAAATTATGGTAGATTTGAATGATGCTTATGATGGTTCAACCCGTAGTATTACCTTGCAAGCTTCAGAGTTGGATACACAAGGTCATTGGGTAGTTAAGGAACGTAAGCTCAATGTGCGCATCCCTAAAGGAGTTAAAGAAAACCAAATGATTCGGTTATCAGGGCAAGGTACCCCTGGTTTTTCTGGTGGAAAGCCAGGTGATTTATATCTGCAAGTTTATTTTAAGCCACATCCAAACTATCGTATTGACGGCAGTGATGTTTACGAAACAATCCCTATTGCACCTTGGGAGGCCGCACTTGGGGCCTCTATAAAAGTGCCCACCCCAGATGGGGTGGTGGAAGTTAAAGTACCAGCTGGCTCTAAAACAGGGCAAAAATTGCGGCTTAAGGGTCGTGGTATTCCGGGTAACCAATCTTTAGCTATAGCTGGAGATTTGTATATTCAACTTGAAATTGTATTACCACCGGCAAACTCAGATCATGCACGTAAGCTATATGAGACTATGGCGCAGCAACTTGCATTCAATCCGCGCCAATATTTGGGACTGTAAATCATGATGCAAGATGACACTCTGACTGGAGAACTATTAGAGGACGTTCAGTTAACCATAGAACAGTTGGCGAAGATTTGTCAGGTAAAGCCTGAATGGGTTTTAGAGCGTGTTGAGGCAGGTATTCTAAATTGTCACTCTGTAAAATCGTTCACTTGGTATTTTGCCAGCGCAGAGTTGGTTAGAGCAAAGCGTCTTGTTTCGATTGAGCGCGATTTTGATGCAAATCAAGAACTGGCAGCTTTGGTGGCAGATTTAATTGAAGAAGTAGCGCGCTTAAAAGCACAAATTAATACTACTGGACGCTAAGTCAAGCCTGTAAGCTAATCTAACTTAATCAATAGACGTCTAATACTTGAGCCAATCTAGTGATAGTTCTTTTATGATTTAACCCCAGCAATTTTGAATTTATAGCACGGAAACAGCAATTTACCAGTTGTCATCCAATCAAGACACAAAATTAAGCAAACCATGAGTGTGCGTTGCCATCGCTTTCCAATGACTTGACCCCTTTAAGGCGGCGTCAAAGCTGGCTTTATGGTATCACATGGCAGCTTACGGACCCATATCAGATACTTTACAATAACTATCTCCAACACTCATCACTCGGCCATATGACTATGGACGAATAGTCATGTAAATATTTCTTGTCATTAATAGCCATTTTCTACAACGCTCCATATTCTCAGTTAAAAATGACATCTCATCCACCACATTTAATAAATTAAACAAATACTAAAGGTTAATGGTGCCATTTTTTTCACTTATTCTTGCAATAGTTTGTTCCAAAATATCCCGCGATTTTTCACATCATTAATTCATTCCAGATATACCCAAATTATCACAAATTTTGTCACACTTATTACTACTTTAAGGTATGTTAAATTTTGCTCCACTAATGGACGAGTTATGGTTTATGGTGTTCGAGTTTCATATTTTTAGTGATGTTTTGCATTGCTTGGTTTGGTGAAAAGTCACTGAATCGAGAAAAGCAATCTTAATTATTATTACCATCATTTCTAACCTGTCGCTTTTATAGTTTAATCGCAAATCACAATATGATGACTGAGTTATCTATTTTTTTCGCACTAATGGGTTGGGGCATTACCCTTCTCGGCTAGTTACTCCAGCCGTTTAGTTGTTTGGTTTTAGGTCATCGTACTATTAGCTATATTTGCCCTGTTGGTTAATTTTAGATTCCCCCTTTTGAAATAAGCTCTTGTGGCACTGCTGCTATTTTCTAAAGGAAATACGCAAATAAAATTTGGCGCCTTTTACCAAAAAATCATCTATTAGCTGTATACGATTTTTTATTTACTGTTATTTTGAATTTCTCGTTTGTTATGATTACTAACTCTATTTTTAAATTGTTAGTACTAATTGTCTCAATCGCAGGAATTTTCTCATGTTGGCCATCCTAGAGAGCAAGCCAATCCAAACGGATTTTTTCTGTGAAGTAATGGAAGAGCCTACTACGAAATTTTTAAAATATAATAAGAAAACAGATTAGCAAAACATCAACTGATGCCTCATTATGTATCGTTGCTTTGATTCATAGAATGTCCAGCAGTCTTAGTTTAGAAGCGCGAAATAAATAGGTGGATTGTGAGATAAACTAATTTAATTATAAGCAATAAAGCGCAAGCGTTATAATGTGGTTTTAATATTTTACATAATAAGGACTATCTATTTTGAATAACAAGCTAATAGAAAACAGTCCTAACTTATGGCTTGCACACTTACCAAGACCTGATGAACACAGTAATAAATTTACACGTGGTCATGCATTGATTTTTGGTGGGTACCCGCAAACAGGTGCTGCGCGACTGGCCGCTAAAGCTGCGGCTCGTGCTGGCGCTGGTCTGACTACAGTCGCAGTACCAGAAATCGCTTTTTCTATCTACGCTTCATCACTGACCAGTATCCTGGTAAAGCCTATCAGCAATCTTGAAGACTTTGAAGTAATTCTGCGTGATAAACGAATTTCTGCCTACCTTGTGGGCTCTGGTGCTGGCGCTAGTCCTGAAACAAAACATCACGCAATCTCAGTACTCCACACAAAAATCCCCTGCGTACTCGATGCTGATGCAATTAGTGTATTTACAAATGATATTGCTCGGCTAAAAAGTGCTATCAGTGGTCCTTGCGTAATGACTCCTCATGAAGGCGAGTTTATGCGTGTATTTGAGACCGGGGAGGATAGACAAACGAATGCCATTAATGCAGCCAGGGGTAGTGGTGCAATTATTGTATTGAAGGGCAGTGAAACGATTATTGCAGCACCTGATGGCAAGCTCGTTATTAATCGTCATGCTACGCCAATGCTTGCTACTGCAGGCTCAGGTGATGTATTGGCTGGTATTGTAACGGGTTTACTTGCACAAGGTATGGATCCTTATTTAGCCGCGGTAGCTGGTGTATGGTTACATGGTGAAGCTGCTAACGTGTTTGGTGCTGGCTTAATTGCGGATGATTTACCTGATATGTTGCCAACAGTGCTGGCCAAGCTTTACATAGATAAAGTTTAAATAAGCTAGTTTTTATTGTCAGCATGCAAGGCTGTATTTAATTCGTCAATCACCGCTACCCAGTCAGCATCCATCAGTATTTCCTCATTTAAAAAAGCTGATTGTGCTGCAGACCAAAAAGGCGCATCAGATATTAAAACACCCGTATTGAGACCGCGATGGGCGGTTATAAACTGCTGAATCGAGTCAGAATCGCTTGGAAATCCAAGCTGGGCGAATAAATTGCACATGTTATGTATGGTAGTTTCAATCACAGTTCATCCATTCAAATAAATCCTAAAAATAACACGCTATTAATGATTTAATCATAGCTCAATCAGAAAAAAACAGATCATTTATATAACGATTATTGTGAATGCTTAAGAATAAAACAATAGATATTGCGTATGACTTAGCTTAGGACATTCACTAAAGTAAAGCTAACTCTTGAAATAGACCTAAAGCTAGCTATCTATTTTAAAGCACCTATTTGGTAAATGAATTTGCTTACATCAATGTATAAATGTTTGCTGCGTGGAGTGACAAGTATTATTTGTAAGTATTTATATCAATAAACTGTTCTGTGTGATTACAGAGGATATAGAACAATCTGATAAAACAGCAGGTTTCGTACGAAAATTTTTAAAAGTCTATTGAGATATAAGGCTAGAGCCCCACCTATTTAGCGGGTGAGGGGAGTTGATTTAATAATGTAAATTAATTAAAAGACGAGTGTTTTGCCTTGAACTGCAATCGCTTTAAATGATTCACCATCGTTAATCACAAAAACATCAGGCTTACCACTTACGCCTTTGTAAGTCCATAATGTAATCAGTGTATTGTTGCTATCGTTCAATGAGCGAATAGATTTTACTGAATCTGGCGCACCCATTTTTGATACTATACTGTTGATAGCCTGATCTGCGTTTGCGAGTGACGTACCTAATAAAAGACTTAAAACCAAACTTATTTTTATTGCATTACGCATTTTAAAGCTCCTTAAATTCTGCTTTTGGCAGATTAATAATGAATTTCTTTTTGTGAAAGAAACATTTTTAAATGATGTAATTTTCTAATTTCGTCATTTAATACATTCATTAAAACATTGACTTGTTAATGATTTATTACAATCTTGTTAAGATTTGTATACAAGGTTTAAAGATATTTTAGGTGTAAAGAGTTAAGTAGTGGGGGAGAAGTGCTAGCTTTATTAGCAAAAGCCTAACTCAATTACTAAAACCAAGATATTATTTAATTTTAATATTTTGCTGATAAAATATAACGTTGTATGTTGGTCGATTCCTAGAAAAGTAGAAAATATGACGAATGCCACGCTAGAAAAAACGCTGAGTAAAGTCCCAGAAGTAACCTTAATATTTTGGGTTGTAAAAATTATGGCAACCACACTTGGCGAAACTGCTGGTGATGCACTTTCAATGTCTATGAAACTAGGCTATTTGGTAAGTACTGCCATTTTCGCTACACTTTTTATCGGTTTTATCATTGCCCAGATTAAAGCAAAAAATTTCCATCCATTTTTATATTGGGCAACGATTATTGCCTCGACTACAGTAGGTACTACACTAGCTGATTACGCCGATCGTTCTCTAGGTATAGGCTATGCAGGCGGCTCTTCATTGCTATTTTTATTACTAATGGCATCACTATTTACTTGGTATAAAACTTTAGGTTCGATATCAGTGAATACTGTCAGTACCCCTAAAGCTGAGATTTTTTATTGGATCACAATTATGTTTTCGCAAACGCTAGGTACGGCACTTGGTGATTGGACAGCAAGTACCGCCGCTATGGGCTATGTTGGCGGTGCGGTAATATTCAGCGCACTTCTTGCAATTGTAGCTGCCGCCTACTATTGGACGAAAATTTCTCATACATTGCTCTTTTGGGCTGCGTTTATTCTTACTCGTCCATTAGGTGCAGTGGTAGGGGACTTTTTAGATAAACCCTTGAATGCAGGTGGCTTAGATTTAAGCCGTTATACAGCATCACTAGTGCTTTTTGCTTTTATTGTAGTTTGCGTGATGACCTTTCCACAGCGGGCTGCGGCTAAAGCGCATTGATCCAGCAAAATCTGCTATAAGAATCGATCAATTAGTTTTCGGCTATGCTTATCTAATTGATCTAAATCTGGAATCAGAAAGTTAACACCATGGCTATCAATAATTAAAAGTCTAGTTGGTGACAGCCGCCAAATCTGGTCTTCCGCTCTGAGTATCAACTGCGTAAGACCCCTATCAGTGTCAATTTTCCATGTACTTGGGAGGGTGAAGCTAGCAATATGCTGTATGCGATGAATAACTGGCATGAACTCTCGTAGCGCAAGCTCTTCGATTATTAGCTGATGCACAGCAACTGGCAGTTCTGACATGCTGGTAATCCATGCTAGTTCCTGACCATCTTGATTTAACAGCGAAAGTCCTTGTTCTGGTGCTGTTATTGGGAAAGCACGTGTTGGGTAAACCCCATCATAAACCTCGCCATCATTAGTGATTAGTTGCAGCTTGCCAGCAAGATTGCGCGCCAGAGTAAAGTCTAAATTTATTTTGTTTGAAGATGTATCCATGATTCAGGAATCAGCCTGTTTGTGGACGTTTGGTTCATCGCTATTAACTTCATCTAAGTCATTATCTACATTACGAGCTTGAGCTTGGTAGAGGCGGTAATAAGCACCTTCGCGTGCCATGAGTTCGTCATGATGGCCCACTTCAACTATTTGTCCTTGGTCAAGAACAACTAAGCGGTTTGCCTTATGCAAGGTAGAAAGTCGATGGGCGATAGCAATGGTAGTACGGCCATACACAAGATTGTCCAAAGCTTTTTGGATTTCCTTTTCAGTCTCGGTGTCCACTGAAGCGGTTGCCTCGTCTAATATGAGAATACGAGGGTCTATCAACAATGCCCGTGCAATTGAGATGCGTTGGCGTTCGCCGCCAGAAAGTCCTTGTCCACGTTCGCCCACCATTGAATCGTAGCCATGCGGTAAACGCAAAATAAATTCATGCGCATGGGCAGCGCGTGCAGCAGCCACGATTTCTGCATGTGTTGCATTTGGTTTACCATATGCAATATTGTCTGCAACCGTACCAAAAAATAAAAAAGGTTCTTGTAATACTAGCCCAATATTACGTCGGTATTTGGCTATAGGTAGAGCGCGAATGTTCACACCGTCCAAGCTGATAGAGCCTGTTGTCACATCATAAAATCGACACATCAAATTCACTAAAGTACTCTTGCCGGAACCGCTATGGCCTACTAAGCCAATCATTTCGCCTGGTTTTATCGTTAGGCTTAAGTCCTTGATGACAGTGCGGTTTCCATAGCGGAAGCCTATACTACGAATTTCAATTCGTCCGGTGACTTGTTCTAAATGAACTGGGTTGGTTGATTCGGGTACACTGGATACATGATCCAAAATGTCGAAGATGCGTTTTGCACCAGACGCAGCCTTTTGTGTGACTGAAACGATGCGGCTCATAGAGTCCAGTCTAGTATAAAAGCGGCTTATATAAGCTAAAAAAGCAGTAAGCACACCGACACTGATTTCGTTGTGCGAGACTTGCCAGATACCAAATGCCCATACCATAAGCAGACCGAATTCAGTAAGTAAAGTGACACTTGGTGAAAATAGTGACCATATTTTATTGATGCGGTCGTTCACCACCAAGTTGTGTTGGTTGGCCACACGAAAGCGTGTTGCCTCACGTTTTTCTTGTGCAAAAGCTTTGACTACACGTATACCAGGAATGGTATCAGCCAGTACGTTGCTGACCTCCGACCAGACGCGATCTATTTTTTCAAAACCTGTGCGTAATTTGTCGCGCACTAAATGAATCATCCAAGCAATAAAAGGTAGCGGTAGTAAAGTCACAAGTGCTAATTTGGTATTTATAGAAATCAGAATAGCGGCTGTCATGAATATCATCAGCACATCTGTTGCAAAATCTAGTAAATGTAGCGAAAGAAAGACGCAAATACGGTCCGATTCCGCGCCAATCCGTGCCATTAAATCACCTGTACGCTTGCCGCCAAAATACTCAAGTGAGAGCCTCAGTAGGTGCTCGTAAGTAATGGTGCGTAAATCAGCTCCGATGCGTTCGCTGACCAGTGCCAAGATATAGGTGCGAGCCCAACCTAGTCCCCAAGCTAAAAGCGCCGAACCCACTAGTCCTAAAAGCAATGGTATTACCAAACCGATATTGATAGGCACCCCATTCTGATAAGGGATTAACACTTTATCCATCAACGGAATAGTGAGATAAGGAGGCACTAATGTGGCAGCAGTAGATGCCAGCATTAACAAAAAGCCTCCCAATAGTTGCCATTGATATGGTTTGGCAAAGCGCCACAGTCTAAACAGCGTCCATGTTGAAGGTGGAATGTCTAAATTACGCTTGCACAGTGGACATTCCTCGTCATCAGCTTTGAGTGGATGGCGGCATTTGGGGCAAGGCTCGGTTGCCTCGGCAATAATAGGTTGTCCACTTAAGAAGCTAGCGGTCTGTAGTTCAAACTGCTGAATAAAGCGCGCAGATGAGTTGCTGATAGCTGAAGTATAAAACCAGCTAGCTATTCGCACATCCGCATGTAGTAGTTCAATATTAGCTACCCCAGCATGGTCGTAATAACTAAGTTTTAAGCCTGCCTGGTAATCGTATTCAGTTATTGCAGCTTGTTGAGCTTTTTGATGCGTGGGCATAGCATCAAAATACAACAAGCGTTGGTTGGTAATGACTAGTAAATGTTCCGTAAAATGTAGGCGTGCATCCAGATTGATTTCAAGCCAAGCATGCGGATGCTCAGCCACTTGAAGTAGCGGCTGTAAGATTAATTGCCACATTTCAGGTATTTGCCGCATCAATGGTAACATTTTGATTGGCGATATTAGGGGGGATAATTTATTTTTCACTATCATTGAGTTTACTACAATCAGTATGCCTCTTACAAACAGTCAGCCTTGGCGGGCGACACTCTTCTGTAAGGCATATGTAAGCTTGTTCAGGTATGCTTAATTGCTGATTTTTGTTTTAATCAATCCGGAAAAATTCATGCAGTTCCTTAAAGTTTTATCCTTACGTGGACCGAATATATGGACATATCGCCCAGTGCTAGAAGTCTGGCTTGATATTGGCCCATTAGAATACTCACCTTCTAATTTAATCCCTGGATTTTATGAAAGATTAACCGCATGGTTGCCTACACTAGCCGAACATCGTTGCGGCATAGGCGAGCCAGGTGGCTTTTTGTTGCGAGTACGTGAGGGAACTTGGCCGGGACATATTCTGGAACATGTCACATTAGAATTGCAAACCTTGTCCGGCATGCAAGGTGGTTTTGGTAAAGCCCGCAGCACTTCTGTGCATGGTGTTTATAAAGTGGTAGTGCGCTCACGTAACGAAAAAGTGAGCCGTGCCGCATTGAATGCCGCTCGCGATTTGGTCATGGCTGCAATTGAAGATAAACCTTTTGACGTTTCTGGCACAATTAGCCAGTTACGTGCAATGGTAGACTCTCTTTGCTTAGGCCCAAGTACTGCTTGTATCGTGGCGGCAGCCACAGAGCGGCATATTCCTTCAATTCGTTTAACCGATGGCAATTTGGTGCAGTTAGGTTATGGCGTAAGTCAGCATCGTGTATGGACGGCTGAAACTGATAAAACTAGCGCGATTGCTGAAGGTATCTCGCGGGATAAAGATTTAACTAAACAATTGCTTCAAGCTTGTGGCGTACCAGTGCCTAAAGGCAGAATCGTTGAGAACCCTGAAGATGCGTGGGTTGCTGCTCAAGATATTGGTCTGCCTGTAGTTGTTAAGCCCAGTGATGGAAATCATGGGCGCGGTGTTTCAACAGAACTGATGACGCGAGCCGAAATTGAGTCGGCGTTCAACTTAGCCGATGCTGAGGGCAGTGAAGTGATTGTTGAGCGCTTTGTGCGTGGTGACGAGCATCGACTGCTGATTGTTGGTGGCAAGCTAGCTGCGGCAGCCAAAGGTGAGTCAATCTCGGTTCTTGGTGATGGAGATTCTTCAATTCGTCAATTAATTGATATGCATATCAACACCGACCCTAGGCGTGGCATAGAAGAAGAGTTTCCACTAGAATTTATTATAATCGACGACAATCCAGCAGTAAATTTTGAAATCCAGCGTCAGGGATACACCTCCGATTCAATTCTGCCGAAAGACATTTGCGTTGTTATACAGCGCAACGGTAATATGGTTTGTGATGTAACTGAACTTGTTCATCCTGAGGTCGCAGCACAAGCTGCGTTGGCCGCGCGTATTGTTGGCCTCGATATTGCAGGTATTGATATTGTGGCTGAAGATATTTCGCAGCCTTTAAATCGCCAGGGGGCTGCGATTGTGGAAGTAAACGCTGGACCAGGTTTGCTGATGCATCTTAACCCAGCAGAAGGTCAGCCACAGCCAGTTGGCAAAGCCATTGTTGATAGCTTGTTTAATGAAAATGAAAATGGCCGTATCCCAATTGTCGGAGTTTCAGGCAGCAGCGGCAAAACACTTGTCGCCCGCATCTTGGCAAGATTAATTCATTTAAATGGGCAGCATGTTGGCCTGGTTTGTACAGATGGGCTATTTACAGGTGAGCGTCAAATTGAAAAAAGCAATTGCGCGACTTGGCACGCTACGCAAAAAGTATTGATGAATCGTCAGACTGAAGTAGCCGTTATTGAAAACAGCTTCACAACGATATTGACTGAAGGGTTAGGCTATGACCGCTGTCAAGTAGGCATTATCACAAGTATTGATTCAGAAAAACATTTTGGTGAGTATTATATTGAGACTCATGACCAGGTATTTAACGTATTTCGTACTCAAATTGATGTCGTACTAAATGATGGCATAGCCGTATTGAGCGCTGCAGACCCTTTGGCAATGCAGATGGCAGATCTGTGCGATGGAGAGGTGATTATCTTTGCAACTAGTGCCAAACTACCAGTAATTGAACGGCATTTGGCGCAAGGCAAGCGAGCAGTGCTGCAAGATGAAGATCGTATAATGCTCTTTACTGGCGCTGACAAGACTTTACTAGCTCAGTCGTATGACCTGCCAATGCTGACAATAGATAATGTTGTTATGGAACATTTGCTAGCTGCAGTTGCTGGCGCATGGGCCCTGGGTATTTCTCCGCAGTTGTTAAGCGCAGGTATAAAAGCATTTCGAGCAGAGAAAAACTAATGTTCAAATTTACAAATTTTAACTAAGCATTAACATCCCTGCAGGTTTAGTATTGATGACAGCATTGACAAATACAAGGAAATTTTTTTGATGGAAGTCACACGTTTACGTGCATTACGCGGCCCTAATTTATGGAGTCGACATACCGCCATCGAAGCTATCATATCTTGTACAGATGAAGAGTGCGCTATTACTTCCATGGATGGTTTTGAGTCGCGTCTTAGAGAGCGCTTTCCAGAAATAGGCTTGTTGCAGCAGATGGGTCACACAGGTGCAGTATCAATGGCGCATGTCTTAGAAGTCGCCACAATTGATTTGCAAGCGCAGGCTGGTTGTCCTGTCACATTTAGCTTGACTGCCGCAACACCAGAGAACGGCACGTTTCAAGTGGTCGTTGAGTATAGCGAGGAAGAGGTTGGTCGGCAGGCACTCAAGTTGGCAAAGTGTTTATGCGAAGCAGCTATTGCAGATACGTCCTTCGACCTTGCTGCTGCCATAGCAGAGTTGAAAGAGTTAGATGAGGATGTAAGATTAGGACCAAGTACAAGTGCTATCGTGCACGCAGCGACAGCTCGGGGTATACCTTATCGTCGATTAACCGAAGGTAGCTTAGTACAGTTTGGCTGGGGTAGTCGTCAGCGGCGCATACAGGCGGCAGAAACCGACCTGAGTGGTGCAATTGCTGAAGCAATTGCCCAAGATAAAGATTTGACCAAGAAACTACTGGATGCGGCGGGAGTACCCGTTCCGTATGGGAGAGAAGTTACCAATATTGAGGATGCATGGTTGGCGATGACTGAAATTGCTGGCCCAGTAGTGGTCAAACCTAAAGATGGTAATCAAGGTAAGGGCGTTACAGTCAATATCCATACGCGCGATCAACTGAATGTTGCCTATGCTGCAGCCTTAGAAAGATCTGATGAAGTGCTGGTGGAAAGATTTATTCCAGGTAGTGACTATCGATTGTTGATTATTGGCAACCAGTTGGTAGCCGCAGCTAGGCGGGAGCCTCCATTAGTTGTTGGTGATGGTGTAAAAACTGTGCGTGAACTAGTTGAGCAAGTTAATCGTGACCCACGTCGCGGTTTAGGTCACGCAACTTCGCTCACTAAAATTCGTATTGATGATATTGCATTAGCTAGTTTAGCCGAGCAAAAACTAACGGCTGATTCAGTGCCACGCAAAGGCGCGCGTATTATTTTGCGTAATAATGCCAATTTAAGTACGGGAGGTACAGCAACCGATGTAACTGATGACGTGCATCCTGAATTGGCCGCAAGTGCTGTAGCTGCGGCAAAAATGATTGGCTTGGATATTTGTGGAGTTGATATTGTATGTGACAGCGTATTCCATCCGCTTGAATCACAAGGTGGTGGGGTTGTGGAAGTAAATGCTGTACCAGGTTTGCGCATGCATTTGCAGCCCTCTTTTGGAAAAGCGCGTGCGGTTGGAGAAGCTATTATTTCAAATATATTTGCTACTGATGAAACTGGGCGGATACCTATAGTGGCGGTCGCTGGCACTAATGGTAAAACGACTACTGTACGTTTGATAGCGCATATACTGGGTATTCAAGGCCTGAGAGTGGGCATGACCAATTCTGACGGTGTTTACATTCAAGGTCAGCGCATTGATACGGGAGATTGTAGTGGTCCTAAAAGTGCGCGTAATGTACTGATGCACCCTGATGTGGATGCAGCAGTATTTGAAACTGCACGTGGTGGCGTGCTACGTGAAGGATTAGCATTTGATCGTTGCAACGTCGCTGTTGTAACAAACATCGGCTTAGGTGACCATTTAGGCTTAAATTATATTACCACTGTAGAAGACTTAGCCGTCGTCAAACGTGTCGTCGTACAAAATGTTGCGCCTGACGGCATGGCGGTACTAAATGCAGCTGACCCTATGACAGCAGCCATGGCTGGCACATGCCCTGGATCGGTTTCATTCTTTACGCAAAATCGCCATCATCCTATCATGAACACGCATCGTGCGCGTGGGCGCCGTGTGGTGTATGTTGAAAATGGTGATATTGTCGCCGCACAAAAAGACGAGGAGCAGCATTTCGATTTAGCGGAAATCCCTATTACCCGAAATGGCACGATAGGGTTTCAGGTTGAAAATGTTATGGCTGCTATAGGTGCAGCTTGGGCTTTAAATATCAGTTGGGAAACGATACGTAAAGGTATTAGGACATTTATCAGTGATGTACAAACCACGCCAGGTCGTTTTAACTTCTTTGATTATCGTGGTGCTAGTGTAATCGCCGACTACGGTCATAATCCGGATGCGATACTTGCCCTGGTTTCGGCTATTGAAAGTATTCCGGCAAAGAGACGCTTCGTTGTTATTAGTGGGGCAGGTGATAGACGGGATATTGATATAAGCCGTCAATCAGAGATTTTGGGGGATGCTTTTGATGAAATTATTTTGTACCAAGACCAATGCCAACGTGGACGTGCTGATGGTGAAGTATTGCAACTTTTACAAAAAGGCTTGGTAAATGCTAAGCGAGTATCGAGGATTGATGAAGTTCGTGGTGAGTTTCTTGCTATTGATAACGCATTGTCACGTTTAAATGAAGGTGATTTATGTTTAATTTTGATAGATCAAATTGATGATGCCTTAGCCCATATAGCCCATATAGTCAGCGCGGGTTAACAGTATTCTTCCTGATAGGTATGTATATTTGGGCGCATCAGAATAAGTCTTTGGACTGAAATATGAAAATGACATGATTGTTACGCATGACTAGCTACATTAAACCGAACAGCTGGTTGGTGGCAGCTCTGAAATGTTATTTGTTGAATCTAAATTAATTAACCTATCATTAGGTCATTAAATATTTTTAATTTTCTATTAAGTTACGCGTGTGGCATGATAAATACTAATTCTATGACTTCAGAATTGGATATCACACTTAGATTGCTGTTAGCGCTATTTGCGGGATTAGTATTAGGATTGAATAGATCGCTGTACCCTAAACCAGCAGGTATACGGACGCATTTTTTCTAATAGCTTAATGTTGATTTATATTATTAATATGCTGCCCTGTTGAACATGACGTAGGTATGGTATTGGGTATTAAACGCGAATGGGGAATATAATGGCAACTTTTGTGCCTACTCCTCCCTTACCGAATTCAATAGCGATTTCAGCTTTATGTAATTGCACTATTTCTCTTACTATTGATAGACCAAGACCACTTCCCTCCTGACGATTATCAATTACTCGATGGAATCTTTCAAAAACTCGCTGCCGCTGATTTTTAGGTATCCCAATTCCATTATCTTCCACCGAAAGAAGGATTTTGCCGGGTTTTACCTCAGTACATACTGTTACTTTTCCCCCAGTTAACGTATATCTAATCGCATTATCAATTAGATTTTGTAACATCACTTTAAGCTTATTAGCATCACCTAATATATTAAAGTCAGTTTCATTTTCATGAATGACTTCAAAGCCTAAATCAATATTCTTAATATATGCAGTTGGAACCATTTCAGTGCAACATTCCTTAGATAGCGCAACTAAGTTAATGACTTTCATATCTAGCGTATTTTGAGACTCAGGTTGATTTTGTGATAGCTTTAGTAGTTGACTAACCATATGTGTAAGTTTTTTTACACTCAAGCTAACTTTTGCATAACTAGATTGCCGCTCCTGTTCATTTTTCTCAAGTTCGATTAGCTCCAAATGTGCTTGGATTCCTGCTAACGGGGTTTTTAATTGATGTGCAGCGTCTGCAACAAATCTATTTTGTAACTCAATCACGCTTTTAATTTGACTCATTAGAAGGTTAATTGACTTAATAATGCCATTAACTTCATTTGGTACTTTATTTAATTTAATTGGGCTTAATTCGCGATGAGATCTTTTTATTATTGCATCATCTAATTCTTGCAAAGGTTTCAGCCCACGATTGATAGCAAAATGAATCAAAGTACCTGCAGCAAATAATAAAATTAGTTGCGGAAGCATAATACCAATCAGTATTTGATGAGAAAGCCTGTTACGTTTATTTATTGTCTCTGCTACTTGTATGAATAATTTATTATGGTCATTTCCAATAATGAAGTTGCTTTCTATAGTAACGACTCTAAATTGTGTTTTGTTAATAAAAATATTTGAATAAACTTTACCCTCAGGTAGGTTGCTTTTAGCTATCATAAGTGGCAAGATATTGTTACCTGCAACGTAATTATGTTTTTCATCGTAAACACTGTAATAGACTTGGTCTAGATTGTCAGACAGTATTACTTTATGCGCTTCAACACTTAATTTAAAGTCTTTTATCGGACCTGTTGAACTTTTAATTAATGTCGCGATCTCGTTTGCAGTGTCAGAAAGTTCATAGTCATATGACTTTTGAATAAAATGCCTTGCAACACGATATAATATCGATGTGTCCACTACTATCATTAAAAGCATTGGCACGATAATCCAGATAAGCAGTTGCCTTTTAATTGAAGGTTGCTTATTTTTTAAACGCCGTTTACTTTTCAATTCTTTTTTCCAGCATATAGCCTAGTCCACGAATAGTCATAATATCAATTCCAAAAGGTTCCAACTTTTTCCTTAATCTGTGTACGTAAACTTCTATTGCATTACTACCTATATCATCGTCCCAATTACTCATATTTTCAATTAAGTAATCTTTGCTGACCACTTTCCCGCTTCTTAGCAAAAGTGCCTCAAGCACATTAAATTCTCTGGGGGAGATACTTAAAATTTCTTCTACTATCGTGACAATACGCTCTTTAGTATTAAGCACTAATGGACCGAATTCTATTAAGGAAGAAGTGACTGCGTTTGCACGACGTATATGGGCTCTAATCCTAGCTTCTAGCTCAGGCAACCTAAACGGCTTGTTTAAATAATCATCCGCTCCTAAGTCTAATGCTTTAACAATATCATCAAGCCCTTCTCTGGCTGTCAGCATGATTACGGGAGAGTCAATATGACGAGTACGTATGCGTTTAAGAAGCTCAAACCCATTAATACGAGGCAAACCAATATCAAGCACGATGGCATCATAAGCTTGGTCACGCAAGGCGATGTCAGCAACTTGGCCATCTTGAGACCAATCGACCACATAATCAGATTTGACGAGCGATCTGACAATGGCATCTCCTAATATTGCATCGTCCTCTACCAGTAAGATCCTCATCAAAGCCCTTTGTATATTGATACTTTTTAATATTCACAACTAATCTGTGTAATAACAGTTTATATTTTAATTAAGTTACCGTATAGAAGGCTTACGTAAAAAATCATTCTCCCAATCTTAACTTATATATTTTCTTAATTAGAGATTGTAAATTTGTTATTTATACTTTGTATAAAGCAAAATAAGGCATCAAAAGTTACGTCTTAACACAGTCATAAGGTTTGTAAGTTATTTGTAAGAAATTATAGATATTGTAGGAAAATCATTTATTGGCTATATATTAGCTATAAGGAATTCAATGCTTTTTATTGTAGATTTTGACGGCACGATATCAGTTAATGACACTATAGATGCAATGCTGGATAAGTTTGCTACCTCTGAATGGCTAGAAGTAGAAAAAACTTGGACAGAAGGGAAAATTGATGCTGTTGCATGCATGACCAAACAAATTGGTATGGTTAAGACGGATCATATATCACTCGAAAACTTTTTTAGAGGGATTCAATTAGATGCCACTTTCTTACCATTCTATAAATATGTCAGCCAATTTTCCAAAGTCGTTATTGCTAGCGATGGTTTAGATCACGCAATAAAAATTGCATTAAGAAATGCCGAGTGGCCTGAGATACCTATTTATTCTAATCACCTTAACTTCATTCCAGAAGGGATTGAAATTCAATTTCCCCTACGAAAGGTAGATTGCAAAGGGGGAAATGGCATGTGCAAATGTGCAGTCGCAACTAATTTAGTTAAGGATGTTGACGGACCCATCGTATTAATTGGGGATGGTAAATCGGATAGTTGTATAGCTGGCATGGCTGATATCGTTTTTGCAAAAGGATCATTAATAAAATATTGTGAAGCAAACAAAATTAAACATCATCGTTTTCAAACTTTTGCCGACGTATTGAACATTATCAAAGAATGGCCTGCTAAAACACAAAGTTCTTTTAAAAAAGCCTAATTAAATAAAAAACTTGGAATTCATATGGATCAAAAAATAATTGAAATTTTAGATAAAAATAGCAAGTATTGCTCACATGGCGATACAGTCAACTATGCAGATCCTCCAAAGGTATTTGAAGATTGCTTGGGAAGCTTTTTGTTCGATGAAAATAAAACCCCATATTTAGATTGGCAAATGTGGTACTCCGCTGTCAATTTTGGTTATAAAAACCAACGTCTAAATGATGCTTTACACAAACAAGTGGATGCACTACCACAACTTGCGAGCCAATACTTGCACAAAGAAAAAGTGGATTTGGCTGAAATTATTTGTAAATATATGGAAGACAAATATGGCGAAAAAGGTCGTGTACACTTTAATGTGGGTGGAGCACAAGCCGTTGAAGACTCTTTAAAACTCGTCCGTAACCACACTGGAAAAACACATCAATTTGCTTTCATGGGCGGCTATCACGGTCGTACGCTTGGCGCTTCAGCTATTACGTCTAGTTTCCGTTATCGTCGTCGATTCGGTAACTTTGCTGATCGGGCACATTTTGTACCATATCCGTATTGTTTCCGCTGCCCATATGATATGAAAGTTGAAACTTGCGATACTTACTGTCACAAGGAATTTGAAAAATTATTTGAAACTGAATATCAGTCAGTTTGGGATACCAAAGCGCAAGAATGTGAGTTTGGTGCATTTTATATTGAGCCTATGCAAGGAACTGGTGGTTATATCATTCCACCTGAGGGGTACATGCAAAAACTTCAAGCAAGTCTCAAAAAACGCAATGTTTTGTTAGTAGCTGATGAGATTCAGATGGGTGTTTACCGCACTGGCAAGCTTTGGTCTTGGGAAAATTTTGGCATAGTACCAGACGTGTTTGTATTTGGTAAAGCCATCACGAATGGCCTTAACCCATTGTCAGGTATTTGGGCTAAGGAAGAATATATTAATCCTGAGAAATTTCCACCTGGTACCACGCACTCAACGTTTGCGTCTAATCCTTTAGGAACTGCTGTGGCGCTTGAAGTCATGAAAATGACCCAAGAACAAGATTTTGAAGCACAAGTTTGTGAGCGCGGTGCTTATTTTCTTAAACGTATCCAAGAACTCAAATCGCGTTGGAAAGTGGTGGGGGATGTCAGCGGTTTAGGATTGGCGCTTCGCATTGAGTTGTGTACTGAAGATGGATATACGGCAAGTCGAACATTGGCAGACCAAATGTTTAATGAGGGTCTAAAAGGCGATATTGACGTTGATGGTAAAATGTATGGATTGGTGTTAGATATTGGTGGTTATCAAAAAAACGTAATTACCCTTGCGCCTTCGTTGTTGATCACTAATGATGAGATCGATTTAGGTATTAGACTTTTTGAGTCTTTACTTAAACGTTGTGGTGCGTGTTAGGCAATCTAAATGATGCAAGGCATTACTATTTTTGATTTTGATCGCAGCGTGACATTTCAAGACACATTTTTGCGAAATTTTAAACATTTGATTATGACAAGACCCATGTCAAGTTACCAGCGTGTAGCGAGATTATGGTCAAGCGTTAAAAATTTTCAAAAAGTTAGCAGTTCAATGCAATTAGAAAATACTTGTCAGTTCGTTCTTTTAGGGTCAGGGGATTACCATCATTTATCCTTAGCATTATTAGCGCAGCATACTACACCGTTCACACTAGTGCTTTTCGATAATCACCCCGACTGGATGCGCCCTCCACATAAATACCATTGTGGTAGTTGGGTTTATACCGCAGCCAGAATGACTCAGATTGAAAGAATTGTAATTATTGGTTTGGAAAATGGTGACTTGGTTGGAAAAAATTTTTTAGATGGGGATGTAGATAGTTACTTCCAACAAAAAATTGTATTGTTACCATATTTGCCTATCAATGCTCTTACACAACATAGTCAGCCACTAATTCGCTTAGAGTCAAAACTGAAAGTTGATTTGTCTGATGGAATCAAACAAATATTAGATTCTATAACTACTAAAGATGTTTACATCAGTATTGATAAGGACTGTTTGCGCGAGCAAGATGCAATTACGAATTGGGAACAAGGAACTTTGCCGCTAGATGTTGTTTTAAAATGTATATCCACAATTACAACGCATCATAATCTTGTCGGTGCTGATACAGTCGGTGACTATTCGCCTCCAGTATTTACCTCCCCATTAAAATGGATTGGCTCTTTATTTGATCGCCCATCGAACGCTTTGCGTATGAATTTACAGCATGAAGCCAATGAGCTGAATGCTATAACGAATACTAAGCTTGCTACTGTCCTAGGTTGTATCTAAAAGTCATGTTACTAAGTTTCAAATCAGTTAGTTTATTTGCTATTGCTATGAGTCTAGATACGCTAGGTAATATTTTATTTAAAATTGGTATGAATAACTTTTCAGTTCCATCAATAGTAGATTGGAAAAGTTATTTACAAATATTTAAGCAAGCACTAGCTTCCAAAATAATTTTATTTGGCGGCATTGCTCTGGTTCTAGAAGCAATTGTATGGCTAGCATTTTTATCAATCACACCTTTGAATATTGCTGCACCATTATCAAGTGCTAACAATGTATTTATCCTTTTGGCTTCAGCATGGCTTTTAAAAGAACATGTGGGTAAAAAACGCTGGGTTGGAGTTGGACTTATTATTACAGGGGTGTTGTTTGTGGGTGGAAGTGGGATATGACAAAAACGTTAACAATGCGAGACACTGAGTCGTTCAATGGATTAACTCAAATATTAGAAAAGTCTAAATCTTCTAAAATAGATGAATTAATAGGTTCAATTGGTTTTATAGAGCGTAAAGGTAAGGTGGGGGTGTTGCTGATTCATGGTCTAACAGGCACGCCTACTGAAATGAAGCAGTTTGGAAAAGTCATAGCGCGACATGGCTTTACAGTAGCTTGTCCAGAACTAGCAGGACATTGTGCCACGGTAGAGATTTTAACCAAAACCACTTGGCTAGATTGGTACCACTCAATTGAAGCTTCATTTAATGCCCTAAAACAAGAGTGTGATCAAGTGTTTATTGTTGGACTATGTATGGGATCATTGATAGCACTGATGCTATCAGCTAATAAAGGAGACGAGGTAGCCGGCTTGATATTACTTTCTACCACTTTCTTTTATGACGGCTGGAACATGCCAAAATTAAAACGAAAAATTCTATTACCTTTAGTCCTATATACCCCACTTAAATATTTTATTCATTGGGAAGAGTCACCACCTTATGGAATTAAAGATGAGCGAGTCCGTGCTATGGTCCATGCGGTACTTGAAAATCGCGATAGTGAAGCTGTGGATAAAGTAGGGTATTTTAAAATTCCAGCCACAGTAATTTTGGAGAGTGTGCGATTAATAAAACAGACTAAAAAGTTATTAAAAAAAGTTACCTCTCCAACCTTGATTGTACATTCGACTGAAGACGATATTGCGAGTATCAATAACGCGTACTTTACAAAAGCTAATATATCATCACAAACCATAGAAACGTTTTTTGTGGATGACACTTATCACGTGTTAACACTAGATAAACGAAAATACGATATCGCAAAACGTACGGCATTGTTCTGTAAACAACAGTCCATAAAAAACTATGAGTGAAGCATTGAAGGTCGAAGTATCAATTCAAAAAGGAAATATATAAATGTCAACAAAAATACCGAGTATCAGCGAGATTTCGGAAGTATTAATCAATCTCATCGCAGATAAACTTGAGATAGATAGAGCTACAATAAGGCCAGAAAGTAATCTTAAAGAGTTGGGTTTAGACTCTTTAGATACATTTGATTTAATCTTTGGTGCTGAAGATTACTTCAAAATAAAGGTTCCGAATGATCAAGTAAAGATTGAAACATTAGATGATGTAATCATATTAGTGCAACGTTTAATTGTAGAAAAAAAAGAATAATGGTTGCTGTATCAAATAATGAGCGGGTGGTTATTACTGGCTTAAGTGTTGTTTCGCCACTAGGCAATAATATGCCTGATTTAATACAAAATGTATTTGGAGGGGTCTCAGGAATAAAGCGTATCGATGTACCTTTTATCGACCAGCTAGAATGCAAGATAGCTGCACAATCTACATTTAATCCAGCCGATCACTTTATTAAACATACTTATTCCATGCTTGATCGCGTCAGTCAGATGGCTTTGCATACAAGTATAGAAGCGATAAAAAATGCTAAGCTTGTGATTACTGACTTACTCAAGCCGCGCATTGGCGTTTATTTAGGTACGGGAATGGGTGGTGCAAATTCATTTGAAGAAGGTTACATTCGGCTTTATCGTGATGGAGCAAGTCGAATTAAACCTTTCACTGTATTGATGAGTATGTACAATGCCGCCGCCTCAGCTATTGCCTTAGAGCATCAAATTACAGGCCCTAATCAAACTTTTTCTACTGCTTGCTCGTCTTCTGCTATTGCGATTGGCGAAGCGGCTAGATTGATACGTCATGGCTATGCGGATGTTATGTTAGCAGGGGGTAGTGAAGCCTGTTTAACTTATGGCAGCATTAAAGCATGGGAAGCGCTTAGAACATTAGCGGAAGAGGATCCCACAGACATTGGAGCATCATGTAACCCCTTTGCATTGAACCGAACAGGACTGGTATTGGGAGAGGGTGCAGCTATGCTAGTACTAGAATCATATAAGCATGCTAAAACCCGAGGTGCGGCTATTTATGCAGAAATAGTCGGATATGGTACTACTAACGATAGCCTACATATCACTCAACCCTCTGTGAATGGCCAAGCATCAACAATGCAGGCTGCGCTTAATGATGCGCTCTTAGTACCAAAGGATATTGAATATATCAATGCCCATGGTACTGGTACCCATCTAAACGATGTTACAGAAACCAATGCTGTAAAAAAAGTATTTGGAGATCATGCCTATAAGCTGGCTATGAGTTCAACTAAATCAATGCATGGCCATCTTATGGGGGCTGCTGGAGCTCTCGAAGCAGTAATTACCACACTTGCGCTCTATACAAAAATGTTACCTCCTACCATTAACCTTGTGCAACCAGATCCTGAATGCGACCTAGATTATGTAGCGAACACTTCACGTTCTCTAGCCACAATAGATTATGCAATGTCAAACTCATTTGCATTTGGTGGCACTGGCGCGACACTGATTTTGAAAAAGGTGAATTAAGTATGCATGCGACATTACATTACGAACCACAAGAAATAGAGAAGTATGAATCTCATTACACCTTTACAGCAGCAAAGTATGATGAAACTACTTGGCTACGACTACTACCAAACTCATTAGAAGGTTATCGCTACCATTTAGCTTTTGAATTAGGCAAAGTTTCAGGGTTTAAAACTGGCTATATCTCACTTTCAAAAGGGGGGGCTGTAGTATGTATTGCTCCAATATTCATGACTGATTATGCTCTAGATACAACCATACAAGGCCCAATGAAGAATTTTAGCCAACTGTTAGTTAAATGGTTACCAAGCTTAATGACTGTCCGTCTTATATGTGTTGGGTCGCCTGTAACTGATTCTGCACAAATCGGGTTTTTTAAAGATATGCCTCTTGATGCAGAAATGATCAGTGCACTTGCAGAAAAATTAGATGAAGTCGCAGAGCGCGAGAATGCTACAGTTATTGCTTTTAAAGATGTTGTCACTAACGATTATAAGCTACTACAACCCTTGCTATCTAATCAAGGATTCAGTGCCGTAGAAAATATGCCAGTCGCGAAAAATAACATTTCATTTAGTGATTTGGAAGGTTATTTAGCGACTTTAAGTTACAGCACCCGAAAAAATCTTCGCCGTAAGCTGAAATCACTTAATCAATTAAGAATCGAAGAGTACAACGGACGACCACCACATTTAGAGGAAATATATCAGCTATACCTAAATTGTTACGAAAGAAGTGATCTTAAATTCGAAAAACTTACATTAGATTTCTTTGATTCACTTGCAGGATTGATGCCTAATCAAAGTAGGTTCGTGCTTTATTATCATGAAAATAATCTTATTGGATTCAACTGCTTGTTGCATGGCAATGGGGTGCTAATGGATAAGTATATTGGATTGGACTATGTAAAGAGTAAGCAACTAAACTTATATAGTTTAAGTTGGTTATACAATATTCAAATGTGTATAAGAGACGGTTTTCATACCTTACAAAGTGGACAAGCTGCATATGATACTAAACTAAAGCTTGGTGCTTCATTAGAGAAAACTTATGTATTATTTAAACATAGAAATAAATTGGTGAATCCAATATTAAAGTTGGCTTCTCGGGTTTTAGCGTATGGTAATTTTGATTCGGCCGTGAATTGAAATGAGTAAAGTGTTGTATACCGAAACAAAATTAAATTTAAACGTAATATTTTTAATAACATCATTACTCTTCTTAGATACATCTGCCCAGTTATTGTTTAAGGTAGGTGTAACACATCTAGGTGAATTTCCTATTGATAGTATCAGTTCTATTGCTAAATATTGTTTTGAATTATTAACAAATCCCTATGTTCTAAGTGGCATTATTGCTTTAATTTTCGCTTTCTTCACTTGGCTGCTGCTGATCGCTAATATAGATTTAAGCTATGCTCACCCCATAACTTCATTGGTTTTTGCCACTATCCCATTATCCTCTTCATGGTTATTTAATGAACTTTTAAATGGTAAACAACTATTTGGTATGGCATTGATTGTTATAGGAGTGTTTGTTGTTTCTGATGATAAAAAGTCATTAAAATAATTTAAATCTTCTAAGCTAGTTGTCAATAAAATTAAATTTGTAGGATATTTTAAGGATCTTAAATGGCCTCTAAAGCTGATATTGAATATCATTATGATGTAGACAATGATTTTTTTGCTCTATTTCTGGACACGAAATTTCGTGCTTACAGCTGTGGTGTATGGAAAACTGCAACAACCTTAGAACAAGCGCAATTTGATAAGCTAAATAGGTTATGTCGTTACGCAAATGTGCAAGAAAATCACTGTGTAATTGACGTTGGGTGTGGTTGGGGTGGTTTAATGAATCATATCGATAATAACTATTCACGTACTCAAATAAAAGGTTTAACTCTAAGCACGAATCAGTTTGAATATATCAATAGTGTAAGTAAATCAAACCTATCAGTTGATCTTAAATCTTGGCAAGACTTCCCAGTACCTGACAAAAAGTTTGATTCTATAATTTCCATTGGCGCTTTCGAACATTTTGCTACGTATCAGAATCACTTAGAATCTCGTCAACGTGAGGTCTATAAACAGTTTTTTGATTGGTGTTTAAGTATATCAACCCCTAGTGCTCAAATAGGACTACAAACTATTGTTATTTCTAGGGCACCCAGCTCACGTTCTGAGGTGAAAGATACTCGATATCTTTTGGATAAAGTATTTCCAGGTTCGGCTTTACCCTCAATTAGCGATATACAGGCAGCAATTTTAGATAAGTATGAAATTTCCGCAATACGCAAAATAGGTTTAGATTATTCGCGTACCTTGTTGGAGTGGGATAAAAAGCTAGAATCGAATAAAGATTTAATAATTCTACGTTATGGAAAAAATATATATGACCACTATAAAATATATTTTGAAGCTGCAAAACGGTGCTTTGATTCTAAGTATATCGACTTGGTACAGATTTCATTGACAAGGGTACAACAGTTAAGAGTCTTTTAAGCGTTTAACTAACATAAAATACAGAACATTTAAGGATGACAGAAAAAGACTTATTGATGCCTCCTTCGGAAGTAATGATTAACTAGTGAATAATAAAGTCTCTTTAACAGCGGATTTATTGCCTTATTTCATTTCTGGCTGATCAAATATACAAAGGCAGTATGCCTAGGTCTTAGGTATTCCCATACAACTTAGTTTGGAACGCATGGACGTAATCGTTACGGATAGGCTTAATTCTGCAGGGGTATTGCTATACGGTAATCTCCCCATGAGTATGGTGATAATTCCATAGTCAATCGACAGCTCCTGAAAATCTATAACTTTAAGTGATTAGGTAAACATTAGGGATGCATTAATGGTTCACAAGCGGGAGTTTTATCAAATTAAGCCAGATGCGATGTTTATAGTTAATGCAATTAAAGTGGTGTTGAAAAAAAATGCCAAAATACAATGTATTAAACCCGTTCTACGCATTGACCTATTTGTAAAACTTACGTCAGCTGTCTGACCTGAAGTGCCTATAACACACGAAAAATAGAGAAAGTCGCTGTATTCGGGAGCCTGTGTACCTGGAAAATCTAAACCACCAGCATCTTTACGCTGTTCTGCCAAGTAGTAGTTGTGTGCATAATGAAGCGCAAACATTACTTGTGTAAACGCCCAAGAAGACAATATGGTAAGCACTGCTAACGTGATATGCGCAGAACGAAGAATTCCATGCATATCTTTAACAACAGAAAGCTCGGCAACAATCGCTCCAATGGAAACAACAGCAGCGATTATTACCATACCCAAAATCACAAATTTTCCATCATCTTCACTCATAGCGCGAGTACGCATTTTTTCATGTGAAGTCCAAAACATCATTCTGATAGCAAGAGTTAGGTAAAGCCAAGCACCGATATTCCATCCAATGATAACCCTAGTGATGTCATGTAACCCTATAGAATTAGGTAAAGATACAGCGGCTACTATACCCACCAAAATAGAAATAAATAATCTCGGTCTTACAGAAAAAAAACTTAAATACTTCTTTAACCGAGTATTTTTAAAAAAAACAGACATATTTAAATACCCTATATTCCAAACCAATTACATATTCCGAAAATAACCCCAATTGCAGCACAACTTAAGCTGAAATATTGCAAGCTGCGTATTCCACGCAAAGTGGACACCCATTCCAGCGCAAAGTGGACAGTCGGAGCGTAGCGACGCGGGGGTTTTAGTTTAACTCTAAATCGTGTTTTTTTGCCAGGCTGTTTTTGTTTTTTCGCATAGATTCCCCAGTTAGAATTAATTGATGTGCGTTGTGCACCAGTCGATCCAAGATTGCATCTGCCAATGTCGGGTCGCCAATCGAGTCATGCCAGTTGACTACTGGCAATTGGCTGGTCACAATCGTCGAACGATGCCCGTGTCGATCGTCCAGTATTTCCAGTAGGTCACGTCGCGCGGAATCGGTCAGCAGTGCCAATCCCCAGTCATCCAATAGCAGCACGTCTGTCTTGGCCAATTGCATGAGCAACTTGCTATAACGGCCATCCCCATGGGCAATCACCATATCCTCAAACAATCGCGGAACTCGCAGGTAGAGCACCGATTTGCCCTGACGGCACGCCTGATTGGCCAAGGCGCAAGCTAGCCAAGTTTTGCCAACGCCGGTGGGACCGGTAATCAGCACGTTCTGGTGCTCCGCTACCCACGTGCCAGTCAGCAACCGGTTGAACAAGGCGCGATCCAAACTACGCGCTGCGCGGTAATCCACATCCTCAGCAACGGCCGCTTGTTTAAGCTTTGCACGCCGCAGGCGACTGGAGGTTAATCTGGAATCGCGCTCGCTGACTTCGCGTTCGACCAATAAGCCAAGACGTTCCTCAAAGGCAAGATGTGCAATATCTGGAATGGCCTGCTGCTCGGCAAAGGCGCGTGCCATACCGAACAGGCGTAACTGTTGAAGTTGGTCGTGTGTGGGATGGTTAAGCATGGGGTGACTCTCCTGTGGTGATTAATGGTAATAGTCTGGACCACGTACATTGGCGTGATCCAGCGGTAAATATGCTTGTGTCGCGATTGCTGGTGGTTGTTTATCTAAGCTATTCTTGAGAATTGAGTGAATACTGCGGTAGCCTGCTGCGTTAAGTTTTAGCGCACGTGCACACGCCGCATTCAACCGATCATTGCCAATGCCCTTAGCTAGACGCAGTACGCCAAGACAGGCGCGATAGTGGCCGACCGTGGTCGGCGAGGTGCCGATGGCCTGAGCGATTTCTCGGTTGGTGCGGTCGTGCTCGAAATGCAGCCGCAGTGCTTCTGTAATTTTGCGCATG
>JAYVTW010000075.1:0-4714 GCA_043788445.1 Methylophilaceae bacterium | reverse complement strand
GTGAGCGAGCAGGAGGCCCTTAATAAAGGCATGCAAGAAAAAGCCATAGAGTTTGTAAAAAAGGGCAGTGAGGTTTATCAAAAAATTTAGTTTAAACTTTAAATGCCCGTAAAAAGCCAGCGTAAGCTGGCTTTTTATTGAGTCGGAGCCATATGTGGTTCAAAAATAAAGCATAAGTGAAAGCACTGCTTTGAAAATTGAAAGGCTCCACAAGTTAAGCCTCACAGTCAATGCGCAAAGATTGATTTAATAAATACAAATACTTAATGATATTTTGTTAAAATAAGTTATTCATTTACTTGTACATGCCATTTTGACTACCTTAAAAATCACCAAAAAATCCTCTGATGCGCCTGTGGCTAAAAAAGCGCCTGTGCGCCGCTCTGAGCATGCAAAACGCGACCGTAGTGTTGGGCGACCCATGCCTTCAACTCATCCTACTCAAAGTAATAGCCTAAGCCAAAAAATGGATTCTCCACCGCGTGTGAATGACATACAAAAAATCGATAGTTCGCGCCAGCGCAACCATAGGCACGATGGTTCTTTACGCGATAACACGCCAGCTAAATCAAAATCATCAGATAGCCGGGCCCCGGCAGAGCGATCAGTAGCGCGTGGTGAATTTAAGCCTGATGAATATATACGCAAACCGCGTGAAGAAGTAACAAATAACCCAAACCATGATGCTAATGCGCATGGCTCACGTGGCAATGCTACTGAAAAGGGCCATTATAATTCTGTCGATACGCGTAATACTGCGGGTAGGTTTAAGGGTGAGCGCGATACTCCACGCCGTGGTGGAAAAGCCCGCGATGGTTTTGAGCAAGGCAGTTTTAATAGTGACCGCGCCGCTAACCCGATGTTTTCAGATAAGCCCATGCCAAGCAACCCAGATTTACCACGATTATCCAAACGCATGACTGAGCTTGGGCTTTGTTCACGTCGCGAAGCCGATGATTGGATAGTTAATGGCTGGGTAAAAGTTGATGGCAAAGTGCTAGATACTTTGGGCGTACGTGTTCCATTAGATGCGCAAATTGAAGTCAGTGAAAAAGCCAAACAATATCAAGCTGAAAGCGTCACTATTATTTTGCATAAGCCTGTTGGTTATGTAAGTGGTCAAGCCGAAGATGGTTATCAACCTGCTATTACGTTGATTCACCCAGATAACCAATGTCCAGAAGACCCAGAATTACACCAAGCTATCCCTAAAGAATTTCAACGTGGATTTTTACATGGCTTAGCACCAGCAGGCCGTTTGGATATTGACTCAACAGGTTTGTTAGTGTTCACTCAGGATGGGCGTGTTGCCAAACATTTAATTGGTGAAAATTCAACCGTAGAAAAAGAGTATTTAGTACGCGTTGAAGGCGATTTATCGGATGATGATTTCGAGTTATTAAACCATGGTTTAAGCTTAGACGGTGTAAAACTAAAACCTGCAAAAGTATCCTGGCAAAATGAAGATCAACTGCGTTTTGTGTTGCGTGAAGGCCGTAAGCGCCAAATACGCCGTATGTGCGAATTGGTAGGCTTGCATGTGGTTGGCCTTAAACGTGTTAGAACAGGTAGCGTAACGCTGGGTAAATTACCCTTAGGGCAATGGCGTTACTTGCGTGCAGATGAGCGATTTTAATTGATTTTATTCTTTAAACATACTAAATAAGGAACCACCATGGGATTATTAGACGGCTTAGCAGGGCAAATATTAGGTAAATTATCGGGTGGCAATACAGACGGCGTTACTGGTGCAGCCATTGAGATGTTTAATCAAAATGGTGGCCTAGAGGGTATTTTAGAAAAATTTAAAGCAAGTGGACTTGGCGAGCAAGCAGCTTCATGGGTTGGTAATGGCGAAAACTTAACCGTAACGCCAGAGCAAATTTCTAGAGTACTTGGTGATGGTCAAATTGCGGCAATGGCAGAAAAGTTTAATTTAACGCCTGAGGTTTTAAGTAATCAAATTGCTCAGCATTTACCGGGTGTGATAGATAAAATGACACCTAATGGTGAAGTTAGTGCTGAATCTGGTGGCATGCTATCTACAGTGCTCGGCATGCTCAAATAAGAATTTAAACAGCATAAAAACTAACAAACAGCGATACAAAAGGGCAATACGTTAGCCCTTTTTCTATATAAATGTAGCCTAGACTTAACTTAAGACGTTAATTCACAACCTATTAAATAAAGAGAAGAGTTTATTAAATGGATTTATTACTACTGTTCAAAGCACTAATTCTAGGCCTTGTAGAAGGTGCGACAGAGTTTCTTCCCATCAGTAGCACTGGGCATTTAATTATTGTGGGTGATTTACTTAATTTTAATGATGACAAAGGTAAGGTATTTGAAATCGTTATTCAACTTGGTGCTATTTTGGCGGTGTGCTGGGAGTTCCGCGCCAAGCTGTTAAGTACAGTATGTAATGTAAATAGCAATAAAACCTCACAAGGTTTAGTCATTAATTTGTTCATTGCATTTTTACCTGCCGCCATTTTAGGGCTGCTATTTCACCACCAAATTAAACAATATTTATTTGGCCCGATTACGGTCTCTATTGCTTTAATTGTTGGGGGTTTCGCAATTCTGTTAATTGAGAAAAATGCACCCAAACCCATCACGCAAAATGTAGATTCTGTTAGTCGTATGCAAGCGCTAAAAATTGGTCTAGCGCAATCTCTGGCGTTAATTCCAGGCGTTTCTCGTGCAGGCGCGACGATATTAGGTGGTATTGTTTTTGGCTTAAACCGCCAGACCTCAACCGAATTCTCGTTTTTTTTAGCTATCCCTATCATGTTTGCCGCCACTGCTTTCGATTTACTTAGCAGTTGGCAACTATTAGCAGTTGCAGACTTACCAATGTTTATTGTCGGGTTTATCACCGCATTTATTTCTGCCTTATTTGTAATTAAACTAATGTTACGTTATGTCGCTAATCATGATTTCCGTCCTTTTGCTTATTACCGTATCGCATTGGGTATATTAGTTTTATTATACTTTATGCTTAAAACTCAATAAAAACCATATCAAGAGTTGCCATGAATAAATTAGTTAAATATTCTGTATTTGGACTTGCTGGCACCGTTACACTGCTGATCATTTTAGTGGCATTTATCGCCATGACGTTTAACCCCAATGATTACAAGCCGCAAATCGTCAAGCTTATACAAGAAAAGAAGCAACGCACGCTAAATATTGAAGGCGAAATAAAACTTAGTTTCTGGCCAAAAATCGGTGCTAACTTAGGCAAAATTTCATTATCAGAACATAACAACCCGACTGAATTTGCGGCAATTGATAGCGCAAAAGTATCACTCGCCTTATTACCTTTACTTAAAAAGCAACTGGTGGTGGACACCATTTATATTGATGGCGCGAAAGCCAATATCATTAAACACAAAGACGGCACCTATAACTTTGATGATTTATTAAGCAAAGATGACAGTCCAAGCGAAATTAAATTTGATATTAATGGTGTCAATATCACCAACACGACAGCAACTTACTTAGACGAAACGAGCGGCGCAAAGTATGGCATCAGCAAATTTAATCTAAGCTCTGGTCATGTTGCGCTTGAAGAACCGATTGACCTTAAAACAGACTTTACTGTCACATCAAGTCAACCTCAACTTAGTACAAAAGTTAATTTAAAAGGTAATTTATTAGCTGATACCAAAGCCAAGCACTACGTTGCAAAAGGCTTAGATGTAATAATACTAGGCGATTTAGCTGGAGGAAAAGATGTGAAGGTGGCTCTTTCTAGCGATCTAGATGTGAATCTTAAAAAAACTGAATATTTAGTGGATAGTTTAAAATTGGTCGCTTCAGGTGATTTTAGTGGTGCTAAATTAGGATTAGATTTTTCTGCTCCTAATTTGACGGTACACAAAGATGAAGTTAGTGGTAAAAAAGCTACCGTTAGCATCACGCAGGAAAAAGCTGGTGACACCATGAAAGCCAACTTGGTGTTGGCTGATATTAAGGGTTCGCCTAAAGCCATACAAAGCAGTGGCATCACGGGTGATATTTCTGGCAAACAAGGCAAACGCATTATTGAAGGCAAGTTTTCATCATCTCTTAGCGGAAACTTAGAAGGTATGGTGTTCGATTTAACTAAATTAACAGGTCAGTTAGACATTAAAGACCCAGCATTACCCAATGGTGCTATAAAAGGCAATTTTGCTTTATCACTACACACGGATATCAAAAATGAATTGGTTTATAGTCAATTTAATGTTTATATTGATAGCACTAAGTTAACGGGGGACGTCGCCTTAGCGGGCTTTAAAAAAAATAATATCAAGTTCAATTTAAATAGTCCTAAATTAGATTTAAACAAACTACTGCCTAAAAGTAGCGCTACTAGTCTATCTAGTAACAAGCCTACTGACTTATCTATACTTAAAACTTTGTTTATAGTGGGCAAAGTGAATATTGATCAAATCATTTACGATAAATACAATTTAGCAAATTTGAATCTAAAAGTTAAGTCAGATGGACAAAAGTTAAGCATCAACCCGCTGAGCTTCAAACTAGACGATAGCCAAATCAAAGGTACTGTAGCAATTAGCCAATTTGCAAAACCGCTATATAGTTTTGATATCGATATTGATACCTTAGATATTGATAAATATGCCAGTGGTGGCGAAACTACGTCCAAACTAAGTAATGCATCCTCTCAACCGCTTGATCTAAGTGCATTAAAAGCCCTTAATGC
>JAYVTW010000074.1:0-12032 GCA_043788445.1 Methylophilaceae bacterium | reverse complement strand
GCTGGTATTTGGTCACGATAAGTTTGACCAAGTGCGGTGGATGACAAGCCCTAGTGCAACAGGTGCAGATTGTCATCGTGGTGATATGGCTTATTACTTGCAGCAACAATTGTTAACTAAAAATATGCCACGTAAAAGTGTGACAGAGTTACTTGGTCGTCCAACATTTGAAGATCCAGATGCCATTGAATATGAGCTTGGCATGTGTATGCATGCGGTTTATGGCTTGCGTATTTATTTTGATGACCAGAATTTATTAACGCATAGCCGTATTTCTCATCATTAAGTTATCAATTTAGAGTTAAGTGATTATTTAGATGGCTAACTACTCAAATCGCTTAATAATAACTGTTTGACATTGAGCTTAAAACTATGAGCTTTATCGTCCCTAAAGCAAACGACCATCTATTCATGGCGCAGGCCTTGCGACTTGCCGAGCAAGGGCTGTATAGCACTACGCCCAATCCGCGTGTTGGCTGCGTTATTGTTAGGAATGGCACGGTTATTGGAGAAGGTGTGCATTTAAAAGCCGGAGAGCCTCATGCTGAAGTAGTTGCCATGAGCCAAGCAATGGCGAATGGCTATCATGACTTAAAAGGCGTAGATGTTTATGTCACATTAGAGCCATGCAATCATCATGGGCGTACACCTCCATGTGCTGAAGCATTAGTTAAATCAAATGTTGCGCGTGTGATTGTGGCGATGCAAGACCCCAACCCTCAAGTCGCTGGTCGTGGTTTAGCGTTGCTTAAGCAACATCGTATTGCCCTGACTATCGGTGTGATGGAAACTGAGGCGCGCCAACTCAATGCAGGTTTTGTTTCGCGTATGACACGCGGCATGCCATTTGTCCGCAGTAAAATCGCAGCAAGTTTAGATGGACGCGTAGCCCTTGCTAGTGGCGAAAGTAAATGGATAACTGGCGATTTAGCGCGTTTTGATGTTCAACATTGGCGCGCGCAATCATGCGCTATTTTAACAGGCGCTGGTACGGTACTTGCCGATAATCCCAATATGACAGTGCGGTTGGATGCTAAGAAAGTAACGCGTCAACCTTTGCGTGTGGTTGTGGACAGCATTTTGCGCATTTCACCAGATGCACTGATTCTAAAAGGGGGTAAAACCTTGGTTGTTTACGCAAGCGACCCTAATCATAAGCTATCTCAATTTTCTGAAGAAAATGTTGAGTTGCTAAAAATCCCTGATAAAACTGGTAAAGTATGCCTAAGAAGCCTTCTACAGACGCTTGCAGCGCGTGAAATTAATGAGGTGATGACTGAGGCGGGGCAGGGTTTAAATGGCGCCTTGTTAACACAAAACTTGATTGATGAGTTATTGGTTTATTATGCGCCTGTTATTCTGGGCAATGATGCTATGAGTATGTTTGCCATTCCCGAACTAACCAGCATGCAGCAACGTATTCAATTAGAGCTAATAGATGTATTGCAGCTAGGAAATGACCTGCGATTACGTCTTAAACCTAGCCCGAAATAGTGGCTCAATATTAAGTGTGACAATACTCACCATGCTAATTGATACCCATTGCCACTTAGATGCCGCTGAGTTTGATGCAGACCGTGCTTTTGTCGCAACAGAAACTTTGCACCTAGGCGTATCAGCCGTTGTTGTACCTGCTGTGCATCGCAATAACTTCGATGCTGTGATGAAGTTAGCGCATAATTATTCCCATATTCATTACGCGCTGGGTATACATCCTATGTATGTCAATCAATCACAACCGCAAAATTTGGATGCATTAAAAAAATACCTGCTTCAAACTATTAGTTCAAATAAACCACCAGTGGCTATAGGTGAGATTGGCTTAGATTACTTTGTTACAACTGAGAATCGCGAGCAACAAATTCATTTTTTTACTGAGCAACTTAAGCTCGCAAAAGCATTTGATTTACCTGTTATCTTACATGTACGTCGTGCGGTAGACGATATACTTAAATATTGTCGTCAATATAAACTAAGGGGTGGTATCGCGCACGCATTTAATGGCAGTTACCAACAGGCTGAAGAATTTATCAAGCTAGGGTTTAAGCTGGGGTTTGGTGGTGCAATGACTTATCCACGTGCATTAAAAATTCGTGAGTTGGCTACCAAATTACCACTTGAGGCTATCGTTTTAGAAACTGATTCACCCGATATTCCTCCTGTTTGGCTAAAATATGAACAGGGAGATATTGTGCGAAATACTCCTTTAGAGTTACCAAAAATAGCAGAGGTTTTTGCAATTTTAAGAGGCTTAAAATTGGCCCAAGTGGCTGATATTACAACTAACAATGCTCGAAACATATTGCCCAATTTAATGACAAAAACACGCGACTTATACACACCACCTCATGCGTTACTTTAAGTAGTTTAAAAAACCGTTACAAATCAATTGCCATTGTTTAACTAATTGATATATATAGTATTTAATTTAGATTAAAAAATAAGCTATTTTAAAAAACGCTTACAAATTGGTAGGTTACGTTTTTAAGTCACAATTATTCACAAAGTTATCCACAGTTTTTGTGGGTAACAATTTATGTTATTTTGAACTTTTTCTTAGAAGTGTAATTGCTAAGTAAAATGCAAGTGAAATTTGTTAGATAATTTTAAATATTTAGCATTACTTTTTTGAAAGTTTAGTATATGCGCGTAGCACAAAATCTTTTTAGAACCATCTGGGCCGACCCGCGTTGCAAATCCGTCCATATCATTGATCAAACTGTATTGCCACATCAATTTTCCGTAGTAGAAATTCTCTCTTTGGACGCTATGATTAACGCGATTAAGACGATGCAGGTGCGTGGTGCCCCATTAATAGGCGCGGCGGCAGCTTACGGTCTGGCTTTGGCAACGGCGGTGGATAATAGCGAAAATGAGCTGCAAAGTAATAAGTTCTTACAACAAGCAGGCGCAGATTTAATTGCCAGTCGTCCAACAGCTGTTAATTTGCAATGGGCTGTAAAGCGTGTGTTAAACAAAATATTAGAGTTACCACTTGCTAAGCGTTATATGGAGGCATGGAAAGAAGCTGCAATGATATGTG
Organism: Methylophilaceae bacterium; assembly: GCA_043788445.1. Lineage (GTDB taxonomy): Bacteria > Pseudomonadota > Gammaproteobacteria > Burkholderiales > Methylophilaceae > JACMMS01. The sequence goes on along the minus strand of JAYVTW010000074.1, from coordinate 8,989 downwards.
AGGAAGACGTTAAGCTCAATCGGGCGATTGGTCAGCATGGCTTACAATTAATTAAGACACTAGCGGGTGCCAAAAAATTAAAAAATAAATTATTAAATGACAAACCTATTAATATTCTGACGCATTGTAACGCGGGTTGGCTTGCGACAGTAGATTTTGGTACAGCACTATCCCCAATTTATGCGGCGCATGATGCAGGACTGGCGGTGCATGTCTGGGTGGATGAAACGCGTCCGCGCAATCAAGGTGCAAGCCTGACTGCATGGGAGTTGTTGGAGTATGGCATACCACATACTGTGATTTCGGATAATGCAGGTGGCTATTTAATGCAGCATGGTTTGGTGGATATGGTAATTATTGGGGCGGATCGCGTTACAGCTACTGGTGATGTATGCAATAAAATAGGTACCTACCTAAAAGCATTAAGCGCATTTGATAATAGTGTGCCGTTTTATGCGGCGGTACCCTCTCCAACTATTGATTGGACGATTAGTGATGGTCTCAAGCAGATTGAGATAGAACAGCGTGACAGTAACGAAGTGGCTTGGGTGTATGGAAAATTAGCTAATGGTGAGCTTGCTTCGGTGAATATCTTGCCACGGGGTTCTATAGCCGCCAATCCAGCGTTTGATGTAACGCCAGCACGCTTAGTCACAGGTATCATAACCGAACGTGGCGTGTGTGCCCCTAATCAGCTTTTACAATTATTTAGTTAACTTAAGTTAAATATATGCGACAACAGTTACTCGAAATCACACAAAAGCTATCAACGATTGGTTTGAATCGCGGCACTTCTGGCAATGTGAGCGTTCGTTACGATTTAGATGGCGAGCATGGGTTCTTAATCACGCCTTCTGGTATTGCGGCTGAACATATGACACCTGACGATATGGTGTGGATGGATTTTGCTGGTGATATAAAATGCGTTTTGAAAAGTAACCTTAAGCCGTCATCCGAATGGCGTTTTCATCACGATATTTTGAAAATGCAGCCTGAGGTGAATGCTGTTATTCATACGCACAGCATGTTTGCTACTACCCTTAGTACATTGCGTCGGGATATACCTGCGTTTCATTATATGATTGCGCTAGCTGGTGGTGATTCCATTCGCTGCGCACCTTACGCTTTATTTGGTAGCCAAGCGTTATCTGATAATGCGATTCTTGCATTAGAAAATCGTAATGCTTGTTTGTTGGCGAATCATGGCATGGTTGCTGTTGGGGCAACTTTACAAAAAGCACTAGCCATTTCAATAGAGGTTGAAACTTTGTGTGAGCAATATCTGCGGGCACTTCAGGCTGGCGACCCTTTTCTATTAAGCAAGCAGGAAATGGCGGAAGTCATCGAGCAATTTAAAGATTACGGAAGTTGGAACAAGCCAAGTTAAACTTGTCATTGATGAATGCTTAAATAACTCTTTTTTTAACATAACTATTTAAATTAGCCAAACAAACTTAATAAGCAATAAATCAAAAATCTAGCATAAATAACTAGTTAGTTTCATTGTTTGAATTACCCAATTGCAGTAAAATACTTTTCCGTCTGTCACATATCAAAAAGCAGTTTTCATGACTAAATATGTATTCGTAACCGGCGGTGTAGTTTCTTCTCTAGGCAAAGGCATAGCAGCTGCAAGTCTAGGTGCAATTCTTGAATCGCGTGGCATTAAAGTGACCATGCTCAAGCTAGACCCATATATTAATGTAGACCCCGGCACCATGTCACCTTTTCAGCATGGCGAAGTGTTTGTGACCGATGATGGCGCAGAAACCGATCTGGATTTAGGCCATTATGAGCGCTTTATTTCGCAGCGTATGGCCAAGCATAATAATTTCACTACAGGCCAAATTTACGAGACTGTGATTAAAAAAGAACGTCGCGGTGAGTATTTAGGTAAAACTGTGCAAGTTATTCCGCACATCACCGATGAAATTAAAAATCACATTAAACGTGGGGCTGAAGGTGCTGATGTTGCGATTGTTGAAGTGGGCGGTACGGTAGGTGATATTGAGTCGCTACCGTTCTTAGAAGCTATTCGTCAGATGGGTTTTGAAGAAGGACGCAATAACGCATGTTATGTGCATCTTACTTTGTTACCATGGATTCCAACAGCTGGAGAATTAAAAACTAAACCAACGCAGCACTCGGTAAAAGAGCTGCGCGAAATTGGTATTCAGCCAGATATTTTGCTATGTCGTGCTGATCGTAATATTCCTGATGAAGAGCGTAAAAAAATTGCACTATTCACCAATGTAGCTTCAGAGGCGGTAATTTCAGCGATTGATGCAGATTCAATTTATGCAATACCTGGCTTGTTACATGATCAAATGTTAGATGAAATTGTTTGCCATAAATTAGATATCTTGGCAAAAGCGGCAGATTTAACGGAATGGAAAAATATTGTTACTGCATTAGCTAATCCTAAGCATTTAGTGAATATTGCTTTTGTGGGTAAATATGTAGATCTGACAGAATCATACAAATCTCTAACAGAGTCATTAATTCATGCTGGTATTCACACTGAATCTAAAGTTAAGATCCACTACATGGATTCTGAAGAAATCGAGAAAAATGGTATCGATGCACTTAAATCAATGGATGCTATTTTAGTGCCTGGTGGTTTTGGTGTACGTGGGACAGAAGGCAAAATTGTAGCGATCCGTTTTGCACGTGAGCATAAAGTACCGTATCTTGGTATTTGCTTAGGTATGCAATTGGCAGTAATTGAGTTTGCGCGTAATCAAGCCAAGTTGTTGGATGCGAATAGTACAGAATTTAATCCGAAAAGCCCGCATCAAGTGATTGGTTTAATCACTGAATGGCAAGGTGTGGATGGTCGTATAGAAACCCGTACTGAAGATTCAGATTTAGGAGGCACTATGCGCTTGGGTGCACAGGCTTGTCCTACTGTACCAAATACAATGGCCGCTGCGATTTATGGCGCCCAAGTGAATGAACGTCATCGTCATCGTTATGAAGTGAATAACAATTATGTAGCACAGCTAGAAGCTGCTGGATTAGTAATTTCTGCGCGTACACCAACTGAGAATCTCTGCGAGATGATTGAGTTACCACAAGATACTCACCCTTGGTTTGTAGCGTGCCAGTTCCATCCTGAGTTCACATCTAATCCGCGTACGGGCCATCCATTATTTAAAGCTTATATACAAGCGGCCCTAAACTATCAGGCAACAGCTTAAAGCGTTATAAAATTACCATTTAAAGAGTAGATATTAGGGTTGACTAATGAAATTATGTAATTTTGATGTCGGTATTGAAAACCCGATCTTTCTAATTGCCGGACCATGTGTTATTGAATCGGCACAAATGGCAATTGATACGGCAGGGCGGCTTAAAGAAATTGCTGCGGTTGTTGGCATTAATTTCATTTACAAATCATCATATGACAAAGCGAATCGCAGCTCTAACAAAACGTTTCGTGGCTTCGGTATTACTGAAGGTTTGAAAATTTTAGATGAGGTACGTCGCCAAATTGGTGTGCCGATTTTGACCGATGTACATACCGAAGAGCAAGTGAATGAAGTTGCATCTGTGGTTGATGTGCTACAAACCCCTGCTTTTTTGTGTCGCCAGACAGATTTTATTACTGCTGTTGCGACTTGTGGCAAGCCAGTTAATATTAAAAAAGGTCAGTTTTTAGCACCAGGCGATATGCGCCAAGTCGTGCAAAAAGCCAAAGAAGCCAATGGTAATGCCGATACGATTATGGTCTGCGAACGTGGTGCATCATTTGGTTACAATACTTTAGTGTCTGACATGCGAGGCTTAGCCATTATGCGTGAGACAAATTGCCCTGTAGTATTTGATGCCACCCATTCAGTTCAGCAACCGGGTGGGCAGGGTGATAAAAGTGGTGGCCAGCGTGAATTTGTGCCTGTGCTGGCGCGTGCAGCAGTAGCAAGTGGCATTGCCGGCTTGTTTATGGAAACGCATCCAGACCCTGCTAAAGCATTATCCGATGGCCCTAATGCTTGGCCTTTGCATAAAATGCAAGATTTGCTGCACGTACTTTTAGAATTGGATCGTGTAGTTAAAAAAGCTGGTTTTATTGAGCATACTCTCTAAAGCCATTATTGATTTTTAAAGTAGAGTCGAGGAAATAACATGAGCGCAATTGTAGATATTATCGCCCGCGAGATAATTGATTCACGTGGTAACCCAACTGTAGAAGCCGATGTATTGCTAGAAAGCGGTATTATTGGCCGTGCTGCAGTTCCTTCAGGGGCTTCTACTGGTAGTAAAGAAGCTATGGAATTGCGTGATGGAGACAAAACGCGTTATCTAGGTAAAGGGGTGTTAAAAGCTGTTGAGCATGTAAACACAGAAATCTGCGAAGCCATTATAGGTTTGGATGCGGAAGAGCAAAGTTTTATCGATAAAACTTTAATTGAGCTAGATGGCACTGAGAATAAAGACCGCTTAGGTGCAAACGCGATATTAGCGGTTTCTATGGCCTGCGCGCGCGCTGCTGCTGATGAATCTGGCTTGCCACTTTACCGCTATTTAGGAGGCTCTGGCGCGATGCAATTGCCTACACCAATGATGAACATCATCAATGGCGGCGCACATGCTGATAACAGCGTAGATATGCAAGAGTTTATGATTATTCCTGCAGGCCGCCCAAGTTTCCGTGAAGCGATGCGCTGCGGTGCTGAGGTGTTTCATGCACTTAAGAAAACACTTCACAAGCGTGGTTTAGCCACTACAGTGGGTGATGAAGGTGGTTTTGCTCCCGACTTACCTAGTAACGAAGCGGCAATCCAGCTTATTATGGAAGCAATTTCAGATGCTGGCTACGAGCCAGGCCGAGATGTTTATTTAGGTTTAGACTGCGCAAGTACTGAGTTCTACAAAGATGGTAAATATCACTTGGAATCAGAAGGATTGCAATTAAGCTCTGCACAATTCAGTGATTATTTAGCATCTTGGTGTGATAAATATCCCATCATCAGTATTGAAGATGGTATGAGCGAATTTGATTGGGATGGTTGGAAAATTCATACAGATCGTTTAGGTAAAACCACCCAATTAGTCGGCGATGATTTATTTGTGACTAATGCTAAAATCTTACGTGAAGGTATAAAACTTGGAGTGGCTAACTCAGTATTGATTAAAGTAAACCAAATCGGTACTTTAACCGAGACTTTTCAAACCATTGAAACGGCTAAACGTGCAGGCTATACCTCAGTTATTTCACATCGTTCTGGCGAAACTGAAGATACGACCATTGCGGATATTTCGGTAGCAACGAATGCATTGCAAATCAAAACTGGCTCATTGTCACGCTCTGAGCGTATTGCTAAGTACAACCAATTGCTACGTATTGAAGAAGAACTGGGTGATTCAACCAGCTATGCGGGTTTGAGTGCTTTTTATCAATTGTTTAAATAGATTTAAGTTTGATATTTAATTAACTACTTAATCCTTGAAAACACTTATTTTAATATTTGTTATCTTAATTGCCTTACTACAGTACCCACTGTGGTTGGGCAAAGGTAGTTGGTTGCGTGTTTGGGATTTAAATCAAAAAATTACGCAACAAAAAGATAAGAATACAGAGTTAAAGCAACGTAATGATACCTTATATGCTGAAGTACATGATCTTAAACAAGGCAACGCGGCGGTTGAAGAACGTGCCCGTAGCGAGCTGGGCATGATTAAGCAGGATGAAGTATTTTATCAAGTTCTAGAGCCGGAAGTTATACATAACAGTACTGTCAAAGTCCCCCTAACTATACAGCCAAAAAACACTCGTACTGAAGTCACTGCTGACAAAGATCAAGTCTCTGCAAAGAACTCAAAAACTACTGTTTTAAAAGAAACCGCAATAAAATCTAACTAGTTTATGATTAGTTATTTACATAGTTAAGTTACTGCAACACTTTTTTTAGCAGCTTTATATTATCAACATGCAGTGCTAATACTTTTTTTTGCCAGGTTAATGTTGAAAGCTCAGGGTTATCCAATACTACGCTGTCAAGTCTAACCTCCACCAATACATCCGCTTTATTACCTAGTGCTGGGGCGCTGCGCACAATCTTGCCGACCACATCTTGTGCTCCGTTAAGAATATCATCGCCAGCTTCTGGTAACTTAATAGTTTCAATTTGCCCACGTAAGGTACGGCGCTTAACTTTGCCTAAATAATGGGTACGCGCCACAATTTCTTGTCCAGTGTAACAACCTTTTTTGAAGTTAATGGCGTCTAGTAAATCAAGATTAAGCATTTGTGGCACAAACTCTTCCTGAGTTTTGCTAACGATTTCCGGGATACCAGCTTCGATTTCTAAACTATCCCAGCAATCCTTGCCTACAGGCATGCAGTGCTGCTTTAAGCAGTTCCATATGGTACTTGCATGCACAGCGCTGGTGAATATTTCATAGCGTGGCTTGCTTCCTGCCAGGCGAACTAAAGTACCATTTTCTAAATTCACTAAGTCATATTCATTTTTTGGTACTTGAACGAATAGACTTTCAAGTAAAAACCCCGCGTTTTCTCCACTCAAGCCGATTTTGATAATACTGGTTGTGGTGTCCGTAATGTCTACTTTAGAACGCATCACATACATTTTTAGTCGCTTCAAAATGGGTACAACTAATTCACGGTCAAACTGTAAATGCAGATGATTATAGTGATTAAACGCAAAAAATAGTGCAAGCAAGCGTCCTTTAGGGTTGCAATAGCCAGTGTAATGACTTGTGTTCCCATCTAGAAGCTTTACGTCATTAGTGACTTGCCCTTGCAAAAACGTAATGGCATCAGCACCATTGATTTCAAGTAAGCCTAAATGTGATAAATCGCAAATAATATGGTTGTTAGTAGTAGCGTCTAACTCCGCAGTAGGATTGCTAAACGATACCACGCGATTATCTTGGATAATGGCACCTTGGCTAGCTAAGTAATTAAGCCAGTCTTTTGTATCGGTTTCTTTGTGCATTTTGAATAGCTCTTTATCTTCTTTTTGAACTTTGAATATTTTGGATATTATAACCTCAAGCAAATTTTTCTGGTGTTACAACCTTCATACCACCTTGTTTCTTTAAAAATTGTAATGGCTATGATGTGCTATAAAAGCGTTGTATTTTGGCCAAAAACATTACTTACAATTTTGATATTGGGGATATTGAATATTTTTGCAACCGAATATTTTGTTCTTAAAGAGACTTTGCTGTTTTTGCCAAGGTCTTAGCGAATGGTCGAAGTAGAGTATCAAGCTAAACTTTTACTAACAAATTTAAATGATGAACAATTTAATACTAGTGTCAAAATCATTAGTCATGGAAGCCGCTATTTGGTGATTTTACATGTTGATAAACTTGAACAAACCGCAGACGTAAAAAAACTAACGGTACAATACCCTTGAAGCTAAGTTGACTTAACCAGTTAATAATGAATCATCAATCATACTCTAGCCGTTTAGTTGTATTACCGGACAGAGTTAGTCAACAAGATTTTCGTCAATTGCATCCATGCCTACGTTGGTGGTAACACAACCATGCGGACAATTAAGTTGATGCTGAGTTTTGGCTTGATCTACGGCGAATTAGCCAAGTGCTGTAACTTTCTGATAATTCTTTAATTGGGTGTTTTGGCATATAGGCCGCGATAAACAATAAGCCAGATAAAGATGCTAATACCCATTTCAAGCCAAAGGCTGCGGTGTCGCGACGCGCTGGTTTCTGCGCTTTCATTGCTGCTAATACGTTTTGTATGTTATCACCCCGTACATAGTCAGCGCTAATCTCTTTAGTTAAAGATTTTAAATAAGTCTCATCTAATTTTGACATAAAACGGTCGTTAGCGTCACCAGCTACATTATCGTCACGTGTACCAATGTTTTGCTCAGAAATTTGTGCAATTCCAGGCTGCATAGCAAAGCTTTCATTTGACCAGTAGCCAATCAATTGATTTTTAGCATCTAATTTGGGAATGGGTGCGCCTTTTTCACTACCAATACCGACATAAAGCCACCCATCAGCACCTTGAAAAGCTGTTAAATCTCTAGTATTAAAAGCATGCAGTTTTGGTGCTTCTTCACCATCAGTAAAGTAAACTACTTGTGCTGGCTCTGGGAATGAACGAATTACCCTTGCCAGTGTTAATACACCTTCACGTAATCTAGTGTTGCCAGACCATGCATTACGCCAATCCAGATGGTCGATTGTATCTTGAATAGCATCAAAGTTATCACACACTTCAATGGGCGTGTACAGCGCCGCAATACTTACTCCAGCAAATAAACCAATACTCACATTGGTGCCACAAGGCATTTCACTGACAATACGATGTAACAAGTTTTGTGTATAAGCAATACGTGAAGTAGGAATGCCATTTAGAGTAGTGTCGATTACGTTCATGCTTTGTGAGATATCAACCACCAAAATATAGCTATAAATATTGCGTTTAATTGGTATGGTTGGATTAAACAATGCCAAAACTAATAATAATAGAGCAATGGCTAACAGGCTGATATCACGACGATGCCTGAAGTAATTAACTATTTTTTTCATACAATCATTTTTCTATATGTAAACACGTTACTCTAAATTATGGCAATCCGACAGGAATATTACCCATAATTAGACCTGGTGAATCGTCGGAATCGCCTACGCCTGGTGTTGGTGTTCCCGGTAATATCAATAGAACACGATCCAGATTATGTTTGGCATCCCAATGATGATTATTTAGTTTCACTGACTGTTTATAGGCGGTAGCTGCTTGTTGCATGAGATATTCAGTTTCGTTTCTGACGGTCATGTCTTGCCCATTCAGTTTTAAACCTTTAAGAAAAAACATATTTCCTATATTGTATTGAGCGGCTGATTTCTGATCATCATTGCCTAAAGGTAATGCAGCAGTAAATAAAAGTGTTGCTTCTTTAAAGCGCTCTTTTTTTGCCAGCCACAATGCTGTGGCAAACTTCGCTTCAAAGCTTTGTTGGTCTGATACAGGATTTTTTCCTGTTGA
>JAYVTW010000073.1:0-16729 GCA_043788445.1 Methylophilaceae bacterium | reverse complement strand
GGTTTCCATGTTATTACTCCATTAAAGATTGATAACACTAACCAATTTGTACTCATAGACAGAGGCTGGTTATTAGGCAAAGATACACATACAGATTTACCAACGGTAGATACACCAAGTAGAAAACTGGAAGTGGTTGGTCAGGTATGGTTACCAAGCGCTAAAATATTCACCTTAGAAAATAACTCAACTCCAACAGACAAAAAACATGTAAGAACCTGGTCAATGGTTTGGCAAAACATGGACATGGCAAAATATAAACAATCAACACCAATTGCGGTGTTACCTGTTGTGATTAGGCTAGACGCTGCCAGCACTTCAGGCGGGTTTGTTAGAAACTGGCAAGTACCAAGTGATAGAATCGCTACAAATATGAGTTATGCTTATCAATGGTTTGGCTTTGCGTTTGCAACGTTCGCCATATTTTTATATATGAGTATAAAAAAAGCTGACAAACCCTCAATTGATAGCGCTATAAAACCTTTTAATTAATTGTTGATAAGTGAATAGAGCAGTAATGGAAATACAAAATCAAGATTCAAACAGGCCTCAAGATGACGATAACAAAAGAAAAGGGCGTTTAGTTGTTTTATCTATGACTGTTTTTTTTCTTGTACCGATTGTCGTAGTTATCCTAATGTATAAATTTAATTGGAAGCCATCAGCAGGTTACAGTTTAGGCGAACTTGTGACGCCAGTACGTTTAATTAAAATGCCAGCAGAGCTAAGAAACAGTGGAAATCAACAGTTAGATACTGAATTTTGGAAAGACAAATGGAGCATTGTTTATATTGCAGAAAAGTGTGAAAAAGTTTGTGAAAACAAGCTTCATGAAATACGACAAATTCATGTTTCACTTTACAAAGAGGCACCTCGTGCGCAGCGTGTCTTCATTACCTTACAAAATGATGTTACTAAGTATAAGGAGATGTACCCAGAGTTATTAGTCATCAACCAACCTGTCAGCAATATTATCAATTTAACCCAGCAATTTAATATTGCTAAAGAAGATGCAACACAATCAAGCAGAATTTACTTGGTTGACCCACTCGGACATATTATGATGAGCTATCCTACAACTACACCTCCGGCTAATATTCGTAAAGATATCGATCAGTTATTACATTATTCATGGGCTGGATAAGGTAAAAAATGAATAAATCATTTATATACTTAAAAAAACTTACGCTATTTGGGGCAGTGCTCGCGCTATGTGTTGTCGTGTTAGGCGCTTATGTAAGACTCTCTGATGCAGGCTTAGGTTGTCCAGATTGGCCAGGCTGTTATGGTGCACTAACTGTGCCACAAAGCGAAGTTGCAATACAACATGCGCAAACCATATTTCCACATGCATCAATTGAAGCTGGTAAAGCTTGGAAAGAAATGGCACACCGCTACTTTGCTGGTACTTTAGGTTTGATTGTATTTGCCATCTTTGTACTGGCATGGAAAAAAAGAAATCTAATTAAAGGGAGTGCATGGCTACCAAGCTTTTTGCTTGGTCTTATTGCGTTTCAGGCGATGTTAGGTATGTGGACGGTTACACTATTATTAAAGCCAGTAATTGTGAGTGCACATTTGTTGGGTGGTATGTCAACACTTGCTATTTTAGTATGGCTGGCACATCGAAATTGGGGACAATATTCCACAACTTCACTTACAGGCAAAAATTTAAGATTTTTTATTCGTTTTGCGTTGGTCGTCTTGTTTGCACAGATATTTTTGGGAGGTTGGACAAGTACTAATTATGCGGCTTTAGCTTGTACAGATTTTCCAACTTGCCATGGCGTTTGGATACCAGCAACAGATTTTAAAGATGCCTTTCATATGGTGCGCGATTTGGGTCGTAGTGCTGATGGCGGGCTTTTAACATTAGAAGCTCTAACTACTATACAGTGGACACATCGTATTGGTGCGCTGATTACTTTGATTTATTTAGGGATTTTAGCAATATTTGTATTAAAATACGCACCCATAAGAAAACTTGGGTTTATTTTACTCGCACTGTTAATAGCACAAATTAGTTTGGGTATTGCCAACCTTGTGCTCTATCTACCTATAGTTTTAGCTGTTGCGCATAATATGGGTGCAGCGTTATTACTGATAACAGTCGTAATCCTAAACTCAAAAATTACTGGTCAGAAACTGACTATCTAAATTGAGGCAAGTTAATTGAGCGTAAGTACAAGTCATCCGTTACAAAGTCTAGGCGCGAGTTTTAAAAACTTTTTTGCTTTATGTAAACCGCGTGTTACGTCACTTATCGTGTTTACTGCACTGATAGGTATGTTTATGGCAACACCTTACATGGTGCCATTACCATTGTTGATTGCTACTACCATTGGCGTTGCTTTCGCCTCTGGAGCCGCTGCTGCGTTTAACTGTTTGATTGAGCATAAAATTGATGCAATGATGGCACGTACACGTGGGCGCCCGTTGCCCACAGGACAGCTTTCTACAGTTCAAACAGGTGTGTTTGCGACAATTTTAGGTGGTACAGGTTTAGTTGTTTTATACATTTGGGTTAATTCGCTCACTATGTGGCTAACATTAGCCACTTTTGTTGGCTATGCAGTGATTTACACGATATTTTTAAAGCCAGCGACGCCTATGAATATTGTGATTGGTGGTGCCTCAGGTGCGATGCCGCCGATATTGGGTTGGGCTGCGATGAACAATGTTGTAGCGCCAGAATCATTGATTATGTTTTTGATTATATTCGCTTGGACGCCACCGCACTTTTGGGCACTCGCGCTATATCGTCGTGAAGAATACGCTAAAGTTGGTATGCCTATGTTACCTGTAACGCATGGAGAGGCATTTACTTTACTGCATATTTTGCTTTATACCGTGATTTTAGTTGCTGTGTCACTCATGCCCTATGGCCTGGGTATGAGCGGTCTTATTTACTTGGTATCAGCTGTTATCCTCAATGGTATTTTCTTGGTTTACGTAATTAAGTTATATAGAAAATACTCTGACGACTTGGCTAAACGCACCTTTACCTATTCAATTATTTATCTCACGCTCATTTTTGCAGCATTGCTGGTCGATCATTATTGCATGCCTTTATTGTTGAAATAAACACTGATAAGCCTATTTATTATTTAAGATTAGGCGTTGTGATGAAAGTTTATTTTTTAGAAAACTCTGCTATTAGTAAATCTTGAACCAGTTCTAACCTCACCAATGGACTATCAAGCTCTAGCAATCGCTGTTTTTGTATTAGGGGTATGCTCAGTATTTCGCACCAGCGGTTAGCCACCCAAGCACAATCATCAATTTTAAATGGTTTAATAAATGGTAGGTATTCTTTAGCAATGTCTTGCTCAGAAAGTGATTCAATGAGCTGCTTCATATAGTCTTGGGTCATTTTCAGATCGTCTGGAATGGTCATTGATGTTTCGTTTTCAATATCCTCCACTTCACCTAACCAGAGCCCATCATCTTGTTGAACAGCTGATCTAATGTTAAATCGCTTTTGACCTAAGCACCGGATGTTCATTAATCCGGGTTCGGTTACATCTACATCTATAATCTTGAATGAAGTACCTACTTGAGCAAATGGTAAATCAGTCTTTAACTCTGAATGAGCATCGACAATTATTGCCACCACTCCAAAGCTTGAATTATTACGCAGACAGCTACGTACCATATCTAGGTAGCGCATTTCAAATATCCTGAGAGGTAGTAGCCCTTCAGGAAACATGACCAGATTTAGTGGAAATAATGGGAGTGGGTATAGTGTCATACTAGGAAATAAAGTCTATTTAAAAAATAGCAAATACATCATTAAACCAAAGTAGAGAAACGCAAAAACCGCTACTATCCAAAATACCTTAAGCATATTTTGATTAATTTCAGAAAGCTTAGTATTTATGCTCTCTAACTTCTGTTGCATCAACTCGTTACTCCTCATCACTACTCCTCCACAATTGATAATTTATTTTTCATAAATTCTTGATAGATATTATGGTGCTTCAAACAATTTCTACTGGTTTTGTCTGGACAAAAACTACGTAATTTGCAAAAGCAGGTATTAGTGATTATTTTTTCAATGGAATTTAAAGTGGGAGCATTTAATTCATTATTTTTACTGTTGTCTGTGAGTTTGATTTTAGTAGTCATTTTGTACCTAAATGGTCATATTAAAAACGGGATCACTAGTTACGATGCTAGTAGGAGAGTAAAGTTCTTTTTCTAATATCATGGGTGAGTAAATTAATAAAAATTAACCTCAAAACGTATTTAGTCTTCATTGAATCAATAGAGCACAGCTGTAAGTATATGTAGATGGGTACTAATTAATTACTTTTATCTAGCCGCGCAAACGAACGGTTAAACCCTTGAGGAAGTATCGCAAAACTTGGTCGCCGCAAGCACGATAATTATCATGGCCTTTTTTTCTGAAAAGTGCGCTAAGCTCTGGTTTGGATATTCGGTAATCAGCATTGGCAAATAGCTCATGCATGACTTCTTCTTTAAGTTCAAACGCAACGCGTAGCTTTTTCAATACTGTGTTGTTATTCATTTTTTCAGCGGATATTGGTTCTGTTGCAGCTGAATTTTCATTTTTACCACGCTTGAAAATGACTAAACCATTTAAAAAGGCCAGCATGATGTTGTCATCGAAGGGTAAATATTGCTCATCTTCTTCATTACGCAGAAAGTCCTTGATATCATCACGCTCAACCTTAGTATTCGCGAGCTGCAAGATTTCCATCATTTTTGGCTCGCTCAAGTCTAGCATATAGCGAATACTTCTTAATATATCGTTATTAGTCAAAGTAGCTCCTATTACTTGTTTAAATCATAAATTTTGCCAGCATTTAGCTACCAAAGTGGCTTTTTAAAAAAATCTAAATGCGTTAAATATAACCTAAGATCAAACTCAAGCTGGTGGTAGTCGGGCTCCATGCTAATACATAATTGATAAAATGATTTGTTGTGTTCATGTTCTTTGAAATGCGCCAATTCGTGCAAGGTTATCATCTTTAAAAACTCAATCGGTGTATTCTTAAACAAGTTGGCGATTCTAATTTCACGCTTGGCTTTAAGCTTGGCACCTTGTACACGCGAGATGGCCGTATGTAAGCCTAAAGCATGTTTAATCACTTGTATTTTATTATCAAATAGCGCTTTGTTGAGCTGCATTGAATTACGCATATGCATATTTTTTAGCTCAACTACATAAGCATAAAGAGATTTATCCGTGGTGATGCTATGTGATGCTGGATATTTTTGTAGCAGCACTTCTGCTAATCTATTCTTGTCAAGCAGTTGACGCACCTGACATTTAGTTGATTCAGAATAGATGTTAAGGTATTTTAATTCTAAGGTTGACATGATGTGTTAGTGTAAGTGTAATCTAGACATTTGTTGAAGCATAGATTTTTTAGTTTCTTTATAGATAACTAAGGTTGATTGTCATGACACAAGCGTTATTAAGTAATGCAATTAAAGGGGTGTTATTTGATCTGGATGGCGTGCTTTATACAGGATCAAAAGTTATTGATGGCGCCATAGAAGCTGTAGATCAAATACGTAAAAGCGGCACTCAATGCCGATTTGTGACCAATACCAGTACGTTATCATTAGTAGCACTGCAAAATAAAATCCATAAGATGGGTTTTTCTATACCAATCAGTGAAATTATTAGTGCACCTCAAGCCGCAGTACTTTATTTAAAAAACCAGCCTAATCCATTGTGCCGTTTATTGCTGAACGAAGACGTGAAAAGAGATTTCAGCGAGTTTCGTCAATCAGATACAGCTCCACATTACATTGTAGTTGGTGATATTGGTAGTACATGGACTTATCAACTATTGAACGAGGTATTCACTTGTTTAAATCAAGGTGCAAAGCTTATTGCTATTCATAAAAATAGGTTCTGGCAAACAGAACATGGCTTGCAGATGGACATTGGTGGCTTTGTTGAAGCACTAGAGTATGCAAGCGGCGTTAAAGCCATGGTTATTGGTAAGCCATCAACGGATTTTTTTAGAATTGCCTTGGATGATATTGGGCTAAAAGCATCAGAAGTCATTATGATTGGTGATGATATTGACTCCGATGTAGGTGGTGCACAACAGGCTGGGCTTAGAGGGGTTTTAGTGATGACGGGTAAATATCGTCAGGCTTATGTTGAGACCTCGGCTGTGAGGCCGGCTTTGATAATTGATTCGATTGCAGCGCTACCAAGCGTATTGGGACTACATTAATTTTAAATAAAAAAATACTCGACTTAACGCGGCACATTATTAAGCTTCACATAGTAAGCGACTTTTAAGAACGCCTATGCAACGTTAGCGTCGAGTATGATAGTTATTCAATTTTCATTTTAGGCATACCCACCTTTTTTATAATCATGTGCAGCAAGTGGATGATGTGCAGTACCCTCTTGTGCAATCACTTCTGCTGGTAGCGGTAACTGACCAACCGCACGTTTAATAGCAATCTTGGTTGCTTCATAATTCCAGTCTTGGATTTTTGTATTATCTTCTGCATCCCAGTGAATGAATACGCCTACGCAAATAAATAAGTCGTTGGCCTCTTCAATGGGAATAATCCCTTCTTTCACGCTATCGGCTACGGCTTCTGCCACACCGCACTGCGCGGGTCCAAACATTTGTACGGCTTGTTTAGCGGTTTTAATATCAACTTTGTTGAATAAAACGGTTGGTGGCTTTGTCATCATGTTGGGAGCAAGTAGGGCAAGCAGCGCATTATCGCCTCGTTTCTGGTTGGTTAGCGCAATGCAAAAGGCCGTTTCTGCGCCACTGCCACGAGGCCCGATAACAATATCAACGTGTGCAACTTCATTCCCATCTCCCACTAAAGCTTCGCCAATTAGTACTTTATTAATTTTTTGGGTACTCATGATCGTCTATCCTTTCTTATGTTTGTTGTTAGCAACAATCGATGGATTTAATATTTATTTACATAAGTATGATGATTAATTAAGTTGTTAAGTTCCATAAAAATATGGATTTAGAGTGATTTTTCTGAACTTAAAAATTTAGTAAGTTTCAAATATATATCATAGACTTAAAGAAATTTAATCTAATGTTTGATGGTCGATTTATCAGGGGTTGATCAAATTTGTTGTTGTGAAAAAAGGGAGGCTTGTTTTACATCTCTAATAAATAAATAAGGAGACTGAAATGAGCAAAGTTGTTTGTGTTCTATATGATGATCCAGTTACTGGGTACCCTAAGTCATATCCCCGTGATGAGATTCCTACAATTAAAAATTACCCTGATGGGCAAGCTTTGCCAACGCCAAAAGCGATTGATTTTATACCCGGTCAATTATTGGGCAGTTTATCAGGTGAGTTAGGGTTGCGTAAGTTTTTGGAATCGCTGGGGCACAAGCTAGTTGTTACAACAAGTAAAGATGGCCCAAACTCTGAGCTAGAAAGAGAGTTGCCTGACACCGATATTGTTATTTCTCAACCATTTTGGCCAGCTTATCTGACAGAAGAGCGCTTTACAAAATCACCAAAACTAAAGCTAGTGGTAACAGCAGGTATCGGCTCTGATCATGTTGACCTTAAAGCTGCTATTAAGCATGGGGTTACGGTAGCTGAGGTGAGTTATAGCAACAGCATTAGTGTTTCTGAGCATGTCGTAATGATGATTCTAAGCCTGGTCCGCAACTATATTCCTTCATATCAATGGGTGGTTCAAGGAGGTTGGAATATTGCAGACTGTGTGACACGTTCTTATGATTTGGAAGGCATGGTAGTGGGAACGGTGGCGGCCGGACGTATCGGTTTGGCGGTATTAAGGCGATTAAAACCCTTTAATGTTGAATTACATTACACAGATCGTTATCGTTTATCAGCTGAGATAGAACAAGAACTCAACCTTACTTTTCATTCAGATGTAGAGTCTATGGTTAAGTTGTGTGATGTAGTGACAATTAATTGCCCATTGCATCCAGAAACAGAGCATATGTTTAATGATGCGCTTATTGCTAAGATGAAGCGTGGTGCATATATAGTCAATACTGCTCGCGGAAAAATATGCGATAAAGATGCTATTGCGCAGGCATTAAAAAGTGGTCAACTGGCAGGTTATGCGGGCGATGTTTGGTTTCCACAACCCGCACCGCAAGATCACCCATGGCGCACTATGCCGCATCACGGTATGACACCACATGTATCAGGCACAAGCTTGAGTGCGCAAGCTCGCTATGCAGCAGGCGTAAGGGAGATTCTAGAATGCTGGTTTGATGCACGACCTATACGTGAGGAGTACTTGATTGTGGATGGTGGACATTTAGCAGGTTCTGGCGCACATTCTTATAGCTCTGGCAATGCAACTAAAGGCTGTGAAGAAGCAAAAAAGTATCAAGCTGAAACTTAGTAATAGCTTGATTGGTAGGAGTAATGTTTCGGCCGGGTACGATTCTATTCGTCATGTTGAGACATTTTCTATCATTAGCATGAATTCATATAAGGTAATTTTTAGTTAGACTAGACTCTAGTGGTTTTTACTGAAAGGGAGGATTGTTTTGCCTTGATTAATTCATATATTGTCGCAACCGAGATGATGGAAATGGGTACTGGAAAACTGAGGTTTTACTAATTTAAATTAGGTATGCAATCTATAAAATGAGCAGAGCGCGATTCCTTAATAATGGGCTAAGTTCTTGTGGGTTTGAGGTAAAGGTTTGTTTAACTTGTGTCATTTTGTTTCTCCGTGTAGAAATGAAGAAGTAAAAAACTAACAAGTCGCTATGACTTCATAGTTACGCAAAAAAGGCAATGTCCAAGGATGATTGTAACGAGCAAGATCAAGTGTGCCAATAGGCATAATATTTTTGGTTTTAAGCCAATCAATTAATTTGGCTATTTTGATAGCGGTTTTTTCACTGGCCAAACCAGAAAAAAGTCACACCGCTGCGCGACTTTCTAAAGGCTACTGCATAGTCACGGCAGGATTATATGGTATGGGTAAAGAATTTAAGCTGTATTCGCCAGGCATTGCAAAATACATGCGCCATTGACGTGTGAGTTGTTGCATATTGACCCGCGAAGTCATACTAATTTTTTCATTACACCCATTACGAGAAGTATTGTTCCCAAAAAATATAATCCGCAATCTGCCTAAATAGTACGCCAGAAACATCACTAAGCGAACCATCTAATAAAGTTTCAGCGACCACTCTAGGTGCATATAAACCCAGCTCGAATCAGCCTCTTACGTAGGTTCATCCAATACATCAATACAGTTTCACCCTTGAATATTGGATACTCCAGCTGCAGCAGGAATTATTATCAGTGACCATATGCGAGAAATGGCTGGGAAACAATATCCAATTAAAGGTATTGGCTACCCAGTAGTTGTTAACGATTTAATGGCATGGCTACTTTCTGATTCAGACAAGCTTGCGAAAGGTCAGATCTGGGCGGTTGATGGTGAGTTCTCAAGTATCAAGCCTAGTTAAATAATTATCGGTTTCAATGTCGATTAGATAAACTCGCAATGCAGGCATAGTTCAAGAAACTATTTATTTAAAAAATGTTCAATGTAGTTAGTTTTAAATATATTTATTTGTTTTGTTATGAATGTTTTAAAATGAAACAAAAATTAGTCAATATATAACCAAATCAAACTTTTAATTCCATCGTAGAAAAATGAATGATCAAACTTAAAAACCGTAGTATTGGATTAAATGGTAATAGCACCTCAATAAAGCGTGAGCAAATTCGTGAATATTTTCATCAAACTGCAGATTTGTATGAAAGTTTATTTAATACCTTAAAAAGTGATGATGCTTACTACGCCAAACCAATTCATTTAAGGCATCCGCTAATTTTTTATTACGGCCATACGAAAACTTTTTATATCAATAAATTGATTTTGGCAGGCTTAATCACCAAGCGTGTGAACCCGCAGTTTGAATCTATGTTTGCTGTGGGTGTTGACGAAATGGGCTGGGACGACGTAAATGAGAATAACTACACTTGGCCTTCTCCTAGTGCAGTAAAAGCTTATAGGAAAAGTGTGCGTCTGGTGGTTGATGAATTAATCAGCACGCTCCCGATGGACCTACCGCTTACTTGGGACAGCCCATGGTGGCCCATTCTGATGTGCATTGAGCATGAGCGCATTCATTTAGAAACCAGTTCAGTGTTAATACGCCAACAGGCACTAGAGCTCGTACAGCCTTCACCGGATTGGGCGCCATGCCAAATAATGGATGCAATCGCACCTGCCAACAGTTTGGTAGACATTGCCGAAAAGGATATTTATTTAAGAAAATCTACTGAATATTACGGATGGGATAACGAATACGGTGAATTTAAAACTCACTGTCCTGCTTTTCACGCTGCAAAATACCTTACATCTAATGCAGAGTTCTTAGCGTTTGTGGAGGCTTGTGGTTATCAAGATGATCAATATTGGCAAGAAGAAGGTCTGGCGTGGAAAAAATATACGCAAGCTCAGCACCCTGCATTTTGGCTTAAAAAAGGCGATATTTGGCAACTGAGATTGATGACGGAGGAAGTTAATATGCCATGGAGTTGGCCTGTTGAGGTTAATTATCATGAGGCAAAAGCTTTTTGCGAATGGCAAACCAAACAAATTGGTAAACCCGTACGTATGCCAACTGAAACAGAGTGGTACAGTTTGTATGAACATGCTGGCTTATCCGATGAAAAAGTAATGGCGAGCACCAACGCAAACTTATTCTTAGATCATTATGCATCATCTTGCCCAGTTAATCAGTTTGCACATGGTGATTTGTACGATGTGATGGGAAATGTCTGGCAATGGACAGAAACCCCAATTTTTCCATTTGACGGATTTAAGGTGCACCCTTTATATGATGATTTCACTACACCTACTTTTGACGGTCGCCATAACATCATCAAAAGCGGTTCGTGGATTTCAACAGGGAATGAAGCGCTTAAAATTGCCCGCTATGCATTTAGGCGACATTTCTTTCAACATGCTGGGTTCCGTTATGTTGTGACTGATACTCCCGTAGAAAATAATGCATCACATTACGAATCTGACAAACAGCTTTCTGAATATGCTGAGTTTCATTATGGCGACACCTATTACGGTGTGCCTAATTTTCCTAGAGCACTTAGTGACTATGCAATACAAAGCCTGCAATCGAAACCTGCAAAAACAGCTTTGGATCTAGGTTGTGCTACTGGCCGTGCGACCTTTGAATTAGCAAAGCATTTTGACCATGTAACTGGCATTGATTTCTCTTCACGGTTTATTGGACTGGCCATGAAGCTAGCGCAACAAGGCGTGTTGCGTTACACAATGGTGAATGAGGGTGATTTGGTTAGCTATCAAGATCGTAATTTAGCTGAACTTAAACTAAATGATGTAACCCATAAAGTTGAATTTTGGCAGGGGGATGCTTGTAATCTTAAACCGCAATTTACCGGGTACGATCTTATTCTTGCAGCTAATTTAATTGATCGACTCTACAGTCCCCGACAATTCTTAAGCAATATTCATCATCGATTAAATATGGGCGGTGTGCTGATGATTTCTTCTCCATATACTTGGTTGGAAGAGCATACCCCACGCGCTGAGTGGATTGGCGGATATAAACAAGATGGTGAAAATGTAACGACATTAGATGGTCTGAAAGCTGTGCTTGGTCAACATTTTAAACTGATGAAGGCGCCGGTTAAAATTCCTTTCGTGATTCGTGAAACATGCCATAAGTTTCAGCATACTCTATCCGAAGTGACGCTTTGGGAACGTATCCTTTGACCCATTCTTTGATTAAATCATCTAAAGTGACATTACGCTATAACTAAACTTTGACTTCAAACTAAAATATATAGTGCAAATAGGTACTTACAGATGTAATTAAACTTTACCGCTTTGGAATGCTATTGCAGGATTGATGAAAGCTTAAATAAGAAACCTAGGGAAGCTATTTTTAGCGATTTTTGCAAAAAGCTTTCGAGGATGTGGGCCAATGAAAATATAAAAATTAAAAGTTTCTTTCCTTTCTTACGCTTTTGAATTGATGAAAACAAACCTATTTGTGTAAGGGTAAATTTTCATCATATAAGAATGTTGAGTCTTAAGCTGGTTATATCAGCAACTAATGTGTTTGAATGGTTGAAAGCGATTATAAAAGCCTAATTAAATCTTATTTTTTGTAGTAATCCACCATCATTTTTACATATATAGAAAACTTAATTACGAATAAATAATTCATACCTATGAAGCATTTCAAAACAGACTCCAGCCCAGCTATCCAAAAGCGCCACCTTCCGGATTGGGTAGTCATCAAGAATTTGTTGCCTTATATAACTGCTTATAAAGCACGCATCATTTTTACTATATTGTGCTTAGTGTTAGCAAAGGCAGCTAACTTAGGAGTGCCTATTATGCTTAAAAAAATTGTGGACGCGATGAGTATCCACAGTCCTGCACAAGCACTCCTGGTAGTTCCGGTAAGTTTGATTTTAGCGTATGGATTGTTGCGGCTATCAGCCTCAATGTTTTCAGAGATGCGTGAGTTGATATTTTCTAAAGTGACTGAACACGCAGTGCGGCAGGTCGGTTTGCAAGTCTTTAATCACCTTCATGCGTTGTCGTTGCGCTTTCATCTTTCTCGGCAGACTGGTGGCATGACGCGGGACATTGAACGAGGTACACGCGGTATTCAATCGCTGATTTCATTTTCTCTTTACAGCATTATACCAACGCTAATCGAATTGGCGATGGTACTGGGCTACCTTTTTTATGCTTACGATATCTGGTTCGTGGTGGTGACGTTTATTGCACTATTTTGTTATGTGGTATTTACTGTCTTGGTGACGGAATGGCGCACGCATTTTAGACGTGAAATGAATAGCCTTGATTCGAAGGCGAATCAAAATGCAGTCGATTCATTAATCAATTTTGAAACTGTGAAGTATTTTGGTAATGAACAGTATGAATCATCTCGTTATGATGAAAATCTCAAAAAGTATGCACAAGCGGCTGTTCAATCTCAAAAGTCTTTGGCATTTTTAAACCTTGGACAGCAAAGTATTATCGTCACTGGCTTGGTGTGCATCTTGGGCCTGGCAAGTAAAGGCGTGGCAACCGGGCACATGACTATTGGTGATTTGGTATTGGTGAATGTATTGATGATACAGCTGTATATTCCACTCAATTTCTTAGGCGTACTTTATCGTGAGATGAAGCAATCCATTGCGGATATTGATCGCATGTTTGGTTTGTTAAACACAGATCAGGAAGTTGCAGACGTCCCTAATGCACCTGCATTAAAGATTGAATCAACTGAGTTAGGGCCGTATGTGAGTTTTAAAGAGGTGTGTTTTCATTACGAACAAAACCGTGAAATATTAAAACAAGTGTCTTTTGACATATTACCAGGCCAAACGACAGCAGTGGTTGGTCACAGTGGTGCGGGTAAAAGTACTTTATCTCGGCTGTTATTTAGGTTTTATGATGTCCAGTCAGGTGGCATTTATATAGACGGTCAAAATATCAAGTTTGTAAAACAATCCAGCCTTAGGCAGGCTGTGGGTATAGTGCCTCAAGATACTGTTTTGTTTAACGATACTATCGGGTTTAATATTGCCTATGGAAAACCGGGTGCTACTCAGGCAGAAATTGAAGCAGCAGCTCAATCTGCACAGATTCACAATTTTATTGTGAGCTTACCAAAGGGATATAACACTGACGTGGGAGAGCGGGGGCTAAAATTATCGGGTGGCGAAAAGCAACGCGTAGCGATTGCCAGGACGCTACTCAAAAACCCTACTTTGTTGATTTTTGACGAAGCTACGTCTGCTTTGGATTCTGAAACCGAGCGCTATATTCAAAAAGAGCTCAACGAGCTAGCTAAAAACCACACCACATTAATTATTGCACACCGTCTCTCCACCATTACACATTCCCATCAAATTTTGGTGATGTTAAACGGAAAGATTGTCGAGAGAGGAACACATGAATTTTTACTTCAACAAGGTCAAAATTACGCAGAAATGTGGCGTGTACAGCAATCTAAAAGCCATTCATTAAATTAGTTTTTACGTTTTAATGAGAGCGCGTTGACACAATAGCGCAACTTACTTGGTACGGGCCCGTCTGGAAATAGATGACCTAAATGCGCATCACATGTATTACACGTGATTTCTACACGCATACGACTGAGGCTATTATCGCTTAAGTAAGCAATGGAATTTGGTTTAATAGGTTGGGTAAATGACGGCCATCCCGTGCCTGAATCAAACTTATCAGTTGAGTCGAATAATAAGGCATCACAACAAACACAAGCATATATGCCTGCTTCAAAGTGCGTACACATCGGTGAACTAAAAGGTCGCTCGGTACCTGCATTGCGCGTTACTTCATACACATCATTTGGCAATAAACTAAGCCACTGTTCAGCGGTTTTGACCACGCGTTGCTCAGCGGCCGGGTTTCCATTAATCAAGAAATTTTCAATATCTTGCCAAGTAAGCATTTATCTATCCTGTAATTTAAATTCAGTAATTCTTTTCTGATATAGATTTTAGAAAGTAGTTCTTTCAATGCACAACATATATTTTAACTTTGTTTTTGATGCTAATTTTTACATTTGAACTTCATAAATAAATCGTGGCCTCAGATACTGATTTGATTACTCCAAACTAGTATCAATACAGTGAGCAAGAAAGGATAACATGATGAGTAACATTCAACTCGATAAAGCTGGCCGAATAAGAGGCGCGCTTTGGGGTATGTTCGTTGGCGATGCATTGGCAATGCCTGTACATTGGTATTATAACATTACCGCACTTTGGCAAGATTTCGGTCAAATACGAGATTATCAAGCACCTAAAACACATCATCCCAACTCCATTATGGCTCTAGCAAACACAGGCAAAGCTGGGCGTGGTTCGCAAGGGGGGGACATTGTGGGCAACGTGATTCTAAAGGATAAAAAACATCATTGGGGACAAGCGAACCGACATTACCATCAGGGAATGCAGGCAGGAGATAATACTCTTAATTTACTTTGTGCTAGGGTATTGATGCGTTCTCTCAATACTGTTGGCCATTACGACCCTGACGATTTTTTGAAAGCATACATACGTTTTATGACAGAGCTTGATCAACACAACGATACCTATGCAGAGTCTTATCATCGTGACTTTTTTGCAAACTACGCAAAAGGCATAGTCCCTGAAAAATGTGCTGGAGCAGAAGGTCATGACACTTCTTCTATAGGCGGTTTAGTTAGTTTACCTTTAGTAATTATGGCTATGTTAGAGAATGACGACCTATCTAATGATAATTTAGTTAAAACAAAAGCAGCTGCTTTAGCGCATCAACGTTTAACGCATCGTTCTTCTTTGCTTGAACGCTATACCATTGAATTCAGTACCTTACTTTTCCACATTTTTAACGATAAAAGTCCAAATATAGAACTGCTCGCCTGTACAGCCGGAAGCAATCTTGGGTTTCCAGCCGCTAAGGTTGTTGAGAATGTGCGCCGAAACAAAAGCTCAGATCTCGACATTATTGGCGGGATACTTAGCCCGGCCTGTTATATTGACCAATCTTTTCCCTCGGTGGTCTATCTAGCTGCGCGGTACTATAATGATTTTGAAAGTGCACTTATTGCAAACACCAATGTTGGCGGAGACAACTGTCATCGTGGTGCAGTACTAGGCACAATACTTGGTGCAACTCTTGGCGTAAGTGCAATACCTACTCGTTGGATTGACAGACTTACAGCACATGATGAATTAAATAATGAAATTGAGCAATTTGTTAAATTGTATGCAAAATAACAAAAACATTTAAAAAAACACCAATTTGTCTACCTAAGTCGATATTTTTATAATGTTCCTCTATAATAATTATATAAAAAACTAAATAACGGCCAACAGACGTGCCCGTCAAATGACGAAAATTGAATCATCGGCCATTGAGAATCGACCAATATTAATTATTGAAGACGATGAAGCTATTTCAGCGCTTCTTAAATATTTACTTGAAAGGGAAGGTTACGTTGTCACTGCATTACTTGACGGGGCTGAGGCTCAAAATTATATTTTATCAGGCGAATACTTTCCGTCATTGATTCTGCTTGACATTCTGCTACCATCAATAGATGGCTATGATTTATTGAAGCTAATCAATGAGACTGAACTCTGGTCAAGTATTCCCTTAATAATTCTCTCCGGTCGGTCACAGGAAGAGGACATAGTCAGAGCATTTCGGTTGGGGGCCGATGACTATGTTACCAAACCATTCCGAGTCAATGAGCTCGTGGCCAGAATTCATCGATTATTATGAGCAATAAGATAAGAAAGTTAACCTTGCTCATACTGATATTCACTACCATTACTGGTATTACGACTGCCAACGCATCAGAATCTTTGAAGAAAGCACAGATCGCTATCGATGAGCACCATTATTCAGATGCTGAGTTAATTTTGAATAAAAGAGTCCTCAATGCACCTAAGGATGCTGAAAGTCGATTTCTGCTGGCACGTGTACTTTCATGGCAGGGTAAACAAGACGATGCAAGTAAGCAGTATCAGTATTTGCTTAAGAAAATGCCTAATAACAGTGATTATATGCTAGGGCTGGCTCAAACCTTATATTGGTCAGGGCAACTCAGGGAGTCATTGAGCCTCATTGAGAAAGCGAAACGAATTACTTCGAAGAATCCCGATATTTGGCGTCTAGAAATACAAGTAATGGCCAGCATAAATGATGGTAAGAAC
>JAYVTW010000072.1:0-4405 GCA_043788445.1 Methylophilaceae bacterium | reverse complement strand
GATATTGCCGACTATATTGAATCGTTTTATAACCAAAAACGACGACATTCAACGTTGGGTAATATTTCACCTGTAGAATATGAAGCAAGGCAACAAAATGTAATCAATGTCTCTAACTAATTGTTGCAGAAAACTAGACCATTACATTATCCAGAACTGGATGAGCTGAGTCCTCCACCGATACCTTTTGAGGCTGAACATATTGCAGTGCAATAGTTCTTTCGCCAGCACCAACGAAGAATTTTTTAACGTCATTGCTGTTGCTGTCAGCGAGAACCTCTCCCAGTCCCCAAGAGATCATTGTTGGATGCCTAACTCTTTCCCCTTTTTTATATTCCATGCGCTTCTTTCTATTTTGTATAACAGTAATTATAGAGACAGAGCTTTACTGATTGTAAACTAACATTTTTTTAATCTCTACCCAATATATTCAACATGCAATTAATCAGAGATTAGCCAATAAGATGTCTTTTATTTGACTAACTTTTAATTTTCAACATTCCTGATATTTTTAACGACGCAAATAAAGATTTTATACAGCATTGAAACTTAATTTTATTGATTTTGAGAGAATTTTTGAGATCCTGAGAAAAGCCCACAGACAATATCGTTTGTCTATTAAATGCGTGGAAGTCCATTTAGCAATAAAACTTCGATGACTAAAAATAAAACATAGGTATTATTAAGGTTTTAACAAATATAAATAAATAGATGCTTAGTCAATTTTTAGTTGTATAGCCCAGTTACTAGATTTGTTAAAGTTGGTAAATCAATCCGATACTAGAATACTCACTAATTTAGCTTTCAATTAATCTAGATTAGAGCAAGACAAAATTACATTCAAATGTCTAATTGATTAAGTCGGGATTTGATGCTAGCCTAAGGTCAGTTTTATGTTGATCCCCAGTGTAATATAAATGGGGATATTAAGCTAAAATCAGAAACTAAACTTTCAATAATGAAAATAGCGTAACTATGAGTCTGAACATAAATAAGTTAGTAGTTGAATGTCTGAAGGAAAATATAGGACGCAAGATTTCATCTAGGGAAATTGCAAATTGGATTTTTGTAAACTCTCAATCAGATTGTGAAGAAAAAAGGCGAAAGAGTAAACAAAACCTGAATAGCGACATTGACCTTATTCAGCAAATCAGTGCTGAAATTGCAGCAAATCGCCCTGACATTCAAAAGAAAAATCCTGAAATTAGAACTACAGAGACTAGGCCAATAAAGTACTATTACAGCACTGAATCTGAAACTTTAGAAGTTATAAAAGCTGAGAACCCAGATGCTCAAAGCAATAAAAATCAATCAGAATTTAGATTACTTGAGATAGATTTATATCCAATATTAGCAAGCTACATTAATAGTCAATACAACGTATTTTCAAAAAGAATTGATGAAAAAACATCTTCAAACAGTCGAGGACCGAATGGAAATAAATGGTTGTTTCCTGATTTAGTTGGTATAGAAGATTTCGGCCATGATTGGGATACTGAGATCAAACAGTGTGTTAAAGAATATGGAGATAAAAGAGCTAGGCTTTGGTCATTTGAAGTGAAGATTCTACTTAATCGTTCCAATGTTAGAGAGTCTTGGTTTCAAGCAGTTTCAAATTCTTCATGGGCAAATTTTGGATATCTGGTGGCATCTGAAATTTCCACAGACTCTATAAAGGAATTGAGAATTTTATCAGCAGCTCATGGTATTGGTGTGATTAGACTGGATATAAAAAATCCTGCTGAAAGTGAAATTTTAATACCTGCGAAAGAAAAATTTGATATTGATTGGGATACATGTAATCGTTTAGTAGAGGAAAATAAAGACTTCGACCACTTTATTACTCTTGTACGTCAGTTTCACCAAACCAGTAACTTACGGCCACAAGACTGGGACATTCCTGATTATTAGCGTTGAAGAGAAATGTAAGCATCTCGACGCCAAGACTCATCAACTTAGGCGCAGTTTCGGTATTTCCTCCAGATCTCAATGCTGAAGAAGTCATAACATGGCTTCGAGCAGACTCTCAATCCAGTGCTTTAGACGAGGGGCCGTAAATATGGCTTCTCTGAAAAAGTACTTTGAAAACCGCTTCATGGAAACCAATCTCTCTCTATAATCGGACTGCCAGATATTACATGCCAGAGGCTTGACGTAGGTAAATAAACTCTGGGAAAGTCCACAGAGATTGCAAATAGTCTACCTTAAATGTAAAGTACAATTATGACAAAAACTAATAATGGTTTTACACTTATTGAAACAGCAGTAGTACTAGTCATTTTCGGAATTATGGCTGGGGCGGCATTTAGTTTTACAAACGCACAATTGCAGCAGTCTAGAATTAACAGCACTAAAACAAAACAAGACGCAATTAAAACTGCCCTGATAAACTTCATAGCTCGTAATAATAGGCTGCCTTGCCCAGCTGTTGCTAATTTAACTCCAGGTTTAGCTGGATTTGGAGTGGAAGCAAAACCACAAATACAACCACTAGCACCTAATTGCGCTGGTTTAACTCCCACTAACAATGTAGTGTCCGGCATTGTCCCATTTAATAGTTTAGGGCTTATCGACGAAGCTGTGTCGGACGGGTTTTACAACCGTATCACTTATTTGGTTACGCTTAGTGCGACGAGCTTAACGGCTAGTACAATCCCTAGCATGCAGGGCAATATATTTATTTATAACGCCGCGCCGCCAACAGGCACGAAAATTAGTGTTAGTCCCGCGGGGGACTCAGTAGTCGCTCTTATATCTCATGGTAATAATGGCTATGGGGCTTATTCCGAAGCGGGCGTACAAAGAGGATTACCTACAGGTGCTGACGAACTAGCAAATACTAACCCAGACAATAAGATAGTCATGCGTGATTACAGCACCAACGACATTAACCCATTTGACGACATAGTTTTGCCCTTAACTCCAAGTGATTTGTTGCGCTCTTTACAAACGATCGGCGCGGTAGAAGACCCCACAGCAGCACTTAATAAAAGTATGACCAGCCTAGAAGCCAACGTAATAGCCAAAGTTTCGACTAGTAAGCAAGGGCAAGGGCAGGGGCAAGGGCAAGGGCAAGGGCAGGGGCAGGGGCAAGGGCAGGGGCAAACATACCTAGTTCCACAGAATATTACAACTATAAATGACCCGTGGGGGAAACAATTAATTTACGCGCAAAAACAACCTTCGATTAATGCTTCTACGGCTGCTAATACTACTGTTTTTCAAATAACAAGCGGCGGGCCAGACGGATCAAACTTAACAATAGACAATGCGGACGACACAACAAAATCAATATTGGCAGGACAAATACAAGCTGTAATAAACAACAACCCGTGGTAGAAGGAAATTAAAATGTATTTAGACAGATTATGGCGTTCTGTTCCCTTAATGACTACTATCGGCGGCATATTATTCTTCGTGGCAAATTGTGGGGCTGGGTTAGTAATTGACTTTGGCATGAAGTGGCGACAAAATTGGTCATTAATAGCCATACCAGGCAGTCGGTTATCTCCTTGCCCATGTGGGAGTGGCCTACGTTACAAATACTGTCATGGCTCTTTGGCATGGTAATTATAAATTTCCCATATTCGGATGTTAAAGCTCCCAAGCCACTCAAGTTTTTAGGTTGTATATTACATGCCACAGGCTATAGTGAGCTCAGTAAATTTGAGGACTTTAGATCGATTGCAACTTATGCGTAAATCCATGGTGGAACTTGCAGCTTATGGGGATATTCAGTTGCAACTTAAAGTGTGCGGTGAAAACCTAACTAATTGATTTAATTAGAACCTTAATTGCAACATATGTGTAAACCGACAGGTGTGCTGCTTGTCATTCTTGGGGTTTTGGGCAGGCCTTTGGGATGCCTTATTTCTTTTATGACGACTAAATGAGAGTGCACATTCTGAGTTTATATGGTGAACACTTTTTATTATCAATTTATTCATTGAAGGCGCACCCTAGAAAATCTAGACACATGCCAGTGGAGGCTTTTCATTGCTTTTGCTTTGGCTTGGCTAAACTTCGTAGATCATATCCCCTAACTATATATGAACAAAATAGTATTACTTACACAATCTGAAGTATCTAAACAATTTTTTATACAAACTATTTTATAGTTTTAGTGTCATTTATTTCGTTACACTAAATACTATTGTCTATTTTATTTCAGCATCCTTTGACTATTAAACAATTTATGGTTTCAGTTTGATTAGAATAAATATTCATTTACAAGGAAAAATTAAATGAAAACCGCAATAAACGCTTTAATGATAGCTGCAACTTTAGGCCTTTCACCCATGATCAATTATGCCGATGATATGGCTATGCCAGAATCGATGGCACATTCAGATACTCAAGAGGCTATTACTGGAACTGGAACAGTCGTGTCTGATAATAAGGATGA